>JACQQT010000084.1 GCA_016206815.1 Candidatus Omnitrophota bacterium
ACTGAAGGCCGAAGCCAACAGATTTACAGTCTGTCCCCTTTGTCCGCTTGGGTAACTCCCCTGAAAAGCAATGTAAAATGTAAAATTAAAAATAAAAAATTAATGAGATCCTTACGTCGCAAAGAACGCTCCTAAGGATGCCTTTTGCGTAAAACGCAAAAGTGCAGCTGGCGGAGGGATTTGAACCCCCGACCCGCTGTTTACAAAACAGCTGCTCTGCCCCTGAGCTACGCCAGCATCAACAAGAATTAATTATTCATCGGCGTGCCTTATTGTGTCCAAGAACCTTTCGGAATGCAAGCGGTAAAGCACCCAAGATATCGCTTGCAATCAGTGACGCTTCGCCGGTTCTTTGAGCCACCAAATCCCCTGCAAGACCGTGAATCAACACTCCGAAACACGCCGCTTGAAACGGCTTTACGTTTTGTCCGAGCATCGCAGCAATCACTCCCGTCAGGGCATCGCCTGAGCCACCGGTCGCCATTCCTGGATTTCCGGTTTGATTGACGTAAATTTCTCCTGCCGGCGATGCAACCACCGTATGATGGCCTTTCAAAACAATGATCACTCGATGCCGCTTGGAAGCCTCGCGAGCGCGCCTTTTGCGCTCTGAATCTGTTTTGGGCTTTGATCCGCCAAAAAGCCGAACAAATTCTCCTGCGTGAGGCGTTAAAACAGCGGGCGCTTTCAGTTTTCGAAACAAAGCCACACGCCCCTGAAACGCGTTGAGCCCGTCCGCATCGATCACCATCGGTTTCGTCGAAGCAAGAACCGTTTTTCGAATCACTTGCTGCGTATCCCGATTTAAAGACATCCCGGGGCCGATCGCTAAGACATCCTGTGTTTTGAGAAAACGTTGAATCGGTTGAAAGGCGGCCCGGCTTAAGGTGCCTGCTTTTGTCTGCGGCAACGGCGTCATCATGGCTTCCGTCAGACGCTTGGCAAGCGGAAGAAGCAATGTCTTTGGAACGCCGATGGTCACCAATCCTGCACCGGAACGCAGCGCCGCCATGCTCGTCAAGTAACACGCACCGCTGAGGCCTTCGGAACCGGCTAAGACGAAAATTCTGCCGTAATCTCCTTTGTGAGAACCCGGCTTCCGCTTCTTGAATTGTTTTTGAAATTCTTGTCGGATGTTCATATGGTTCGCAATGACGTGCTGCTGATTAACTGGCGCATTTCTCTTACTGCATTCCTTAAACCTACGAAAATTGCGCGCGCAATAATCGCATGTCCGATATTGAGCTCATCAATAAAAGGCAGCTTGGCAATAGGAACCACATTTTCATAATCCAAACCGTGGCCGGCATTCACACCCAAGCCGATCGCATGGGCTAAACGGGCTGCTTTTTCAAGCCGGAGCAACTCTTGTCTACGGCGAGCTCCTTTGCGGTTCGCGTAACAACCGGTATGAAGTTCAATAAAATCGCAGCCCATCGCGCCGGCTGCTTCAACTTGCCCGGGAACGGGATCGATAAACAAACTCACCGAAATGCCGCGCGCTTGAAGCAGGCAAACGACTTGTTGAATGCGTTTTCTCCCGCGACATACATCCAGCCCGCCTTCGGTGGTCAGCTCCTCGCGACGCTCCGGCACCAAACAGGCTTTTTCGGGTTTCAGTTTCATCGCAACCCGAACAATGTCTTCGTTGACGGACATCTCAAGATTAAGCGGAACGGAAATCGTCCGCTTCAATTCAAACACATCCTGATCTTGAATGTGCCGCCTGTCTTCCCTGAGATGAACGGTAATTCCGTCTGCCCCGCCGCGAATCCCCTCCCAAGCAACCGACATCACGTCAGGTTGATTTCCTCCGCGCGCTTGACGCACCGTTGCCACATGATCGATATTTAAACCCAGTTTGACTAACCGACTGCGGGACATAAGAAAAGGGGGTAGATTTTATTTCAATTTCTTAACTTCAACCGGAACCGTAGGAGGTTCGTCTTTTAAAATTAAATCGGGCGGTAAAATCAATTTCACGGGAGTCTCGTACGTCCCTTCTTTTAAGCCTTCTACCTCCGCATAGGCTAAAAGGTCTTGGGCTGCAAGTTTGTCCAAAAGCGCTCGAGGTCCTTTTAAAACAACCGAAACTTGATCGGTCACAAGCTGCGCATAATGATCCCGCGACGGAATCCCGAGGGGCTTGACATGAATATCAGAAACTTCCCGCTCCGCATATTCTGCCTTGATGGGAATTTGGACTTCCGTAATCCCTTCACCCACGACGTGCGTTTCCGGAACTTGATGAATGCGAACGGTTCTCCGAAAAGATCGAACGCGGCCGACCAGCTGAAGAGATTCTGTTTTGACATGATCCAGCTTCTCAAGAATCGCCTTCGGTCCTTCCACCAACGCCGCGTTGGGATCCAATTCAACCGTTTCCTGATCGACGCGGTAACCGAAAGCAGGCTCTCCCACAAAATCCACTTGAATCGGAAGTTTCTTCACAATCACCTCATCCAGCGTCACCGTGACAAAAGAGGGAAAAATCTTGACGATTCTAATCTCGGGAGCCGGTAATGAAAAATCACCCGCGCTCACATTAAACGAATAATCCCCCGGTTTTTGAACGCCCTGGATTTGGTGACGCACGGATATGCTGCCGGAAGAAAGAACCGAAAATAAATGGCGCGGGGACTGAAAAGTAACTTCCAAATAGGAGGTAGAGGTTTTAACGACACTCAACTTTTCATGAGGAGCAAGCACTTCGAGCGGAACGGTTTTCGTAATTTCTACACTTTCTTCACCCACCACGTAAAACCAAAAACCGACGGCCAGCAGCAAAGAGACTAACTTCAAACCCCAATTGTCGGTCAGCCAACCTAAGCGGAGTTTCATTCTTTCGTCTCTGTCTCCCGCTTCCCGAGGTGCCGAAAGCGGAAACGCTGTTGGACGTAATCTAAGAAAACTTTTCCACGCTCCTCGGGACGAAAGAGACTTTTCAGTACCCGCCGCAGTCCTTCTTCATCCAAATCGCGTGTCAATTTCCCATACACTGAGACCGAAATGGCGCCGGTCTCCTCCGAAACAACGACGCATACCGCATCAGACTCCTCCGTTAAACCAATGGCGGCGCGATGTCTGGTCCCCAAGGTCCGCGGAAGATCCGGATTTTGACTCAAGGGGAAAAGTGAGCCGGCTGAAGCAATGCGATCCCCTTCAATGACCACGGCGCCATCGTGAGTCGGCGTATTGGTCGCAAAAATCGTAATCAAAAGTTCGGCACTCACCTTTGCATCCAGCGGAATTCCGCTTTCAATATAAGTTTTAAGACCGGCGTCACGTTCAATGGCAATCAATGCGCCGCGTTTCATTTTGGCCATTCGCTGAGACGCTTCTACGACCTCATCCACCGTTCCGCCCTTTTTCAGGAAGGGATTGAAAATCGTATTTTGCCCGATGCGGGCAAGCCCTCTGCGCAACTCGGGCTGAAAGAGAATTAAAAATGCCAGAACACCAACCGCAAACAGCTTCGTGAGAACCCAATTAATCGTGCTCAATTCCAAAATCTTGGCGACGTTGAACAAAATCATTAAAATAATCAAGCCCGTTAACACTTGTACCGCTCGCGTCCCTTGAAGAAATCGGATCAAAAAGTAAATGAGAACCCAAATGAAACCGATCTCAAGAAATGTTTTCCACACAATCAAAGAATTCATCAACGCTTTATCTCCTCCGGAAATATCCTTATGATCATCGACGTTTTACCACAACTCCTTTTGACGTTTTCCGGGCTCCGCGCCAAGGTGATGATAAGCTAACTTGGTGAGGACCCGGCCGGAAGGCGTTCGTTTTAAAAATCCTTTTTGAATCAAATAAGGCTCGTAGATTTCTTCAAGCGTTTCACTTTCCTCGCCGACCGCTACCGAAAGTGTGTTCAGCCCCACGGGACCTCCGTCACATTCAGACAAAATATATTTGAGAATCCGTTTGTCCATCTGGTCCAAACCAGCTTCATCCACTTCCAGCATTTTGAGCGCTTGATCGGCAACGTCTGAAGTCACTTTGCCATCCGCTTTCACCTGCGCAAAATCACGCACCCGTCTCAACAGACGGTTTGCAATACGGGGCGTTCCGCGCGAACGCCGCGCAATTTCCAAAGCTCCGTTGGCATCAATTTCCACATTCAAGATGCGTGCCGAACGTTTCACAATCGTCGTCAGCTCTTCATCCGAATAATAATTGAGGCGTTCGACAATTCCAAATCGCGATCGGAGAGGTGAGGTGAGCAAACCACTTCTGGTCGTTGCTCCTATCAGCGTAAAACGCGGAAGATTGATCCGGACGGATCGCGCATTCGGACCTTTATCCAGCATAATATCCAAGATGTAATCTTCCATGGCCGGGTAGAGATACTCCTCGACCACGTGAGACAACCGGTGAATTTCATCGACAAACAACACATCGCCGGCTTCCAAATTGGTGAGGAGTCCGGCCAAATCACCCGGACGCTCCAAGACGGGGCCGGAAGTAATTCGGATATTGGCATTCATAGACTTTGAAATTAAGTGGGCTAAAGTTGTTTTGCCGAGACCGGGCGGGCCGAACAACAAAACGTGATCGAGCGGTTCTTTCCGCTGACCGGCAGCTTCAATGTAGATGCCGAGATTCTCTTTGATTTTTGCTTGACCGACAAACTCTTGAAATTGAGTCGGCCTCAAAGAAGAGTCAAAATCAAGATCTTCATCGCGAAGCGCTTGCGAAATCAGCCGATCTGATTCCATATGATCATTGGGCATATTAAATCTGCTTGAGTGACTCGCGGATCAAAGCTTCTGCGCTTAATTTTCCCTGGCCGTTTTTTTCAAGCGCTTTTTGAACGGCTGTTTTAGCATTTTGTTTGGTATAACCGAGCGAAACAAGCGCCCGAAGCGAATCTTGAACCAACACTTCATTTTTCGAAAGCGCTGCCGACGGTTGACCGCTTTCAACCTGACCCTCAATCATGACTTTCTCGCGCAATTCTACGATCAGGCGTTCGGCGGTTTTACGTCCGATGCCCGAGATCGCGGTCAACGCCGGAACCGAACCGTTCACAATCGCCTTTTTAAGTTCGCCGATTCCGAGGCCGGAAAGAACGGTGATCGCCATTTTCGGACCAATGCCGGAAACGCTGAGCAACAATTTAAATAAAGACCGTTCCTCTTCCGTCGCAAAACCAAAAAGAAGCTCGGCATCTTCCCGGACCACATGATGGGTTAAAAGTCTTACCTTTCCGCCCTCACCCGGCAGTTTCTGCGAGGTCGAAAGCGGAATCACCAGCTGGAAACCGATGCCGTTCACGTCAATGGTAGCCGTCGTATGCGTTTTCTCGGCTAAAATTCCGGACAGAAAGCTATACATGCGTCAATTCCTTTCGAATCCGGTTGAACCTCTGAGAATGGACGTGACACAATGCAACGGCGGCGGCATCCGCTGAATCCGCACTCAGCTCGCCTCGAAACTTCAAAATTTGCCGGACCATGTACTGAACCTGATCTTTGGTCGCGCGGCCGTTGCCGCAAACCGACTGCTTCACCCTTGCCGGAGGATACTCCAGAACGGAAATCCCGTGGGCGCTTGCCGCCAACATCGCGGCCGCCCGTGCCTCACCCACCTTAATCGCTGCCTTGAAATCCTTCTGATAGAAAACGTTCTCCAAAGCCACGACATCCGGCTTCCATTCCGCAAAGATGGCTTTTAATTCCGTATAAATCACCTCAAGGCGTTCGGCAATTGTTTTGCCCCGCCCCGTATGAATCGTTTTGGAAAAAACAAGCACACACTGCGAATTGCGGCCTTCCAAAATCCCCACGCCTGTTTGAATGGTTCCCGGATCCACACCGGCTACCCGCATCTCAGCCCACTTCCTTCATCACTTCATCCGGAATATCGCAGTTCGCATAAACGTGCTGAACGTCATCGTGATCTTCCAAGACTTCGATCAAGGCCAAAACCTGTCTTGCGTTCCCGGAATCAACCCCAACCAAATTCTTAGGAATCATTTGGAGATCCGCCGATTCATAAGCGACGTGCGCATCATCAAGCGCTTTCTTGACGGCCTCAAAATCCGACGGACTTGTCATCACCTCAAATTTATCTCCGGACTTTGATAAATCTTCGGCTCCCGCACTCAAAGCCAGCTCCATCAATTGATCTTCGGTCGCTTGTTTCTGATCCACGACAATCAAACCTTTCTTCTCAAACAGCCATGACACCGATCCTGCTCCGGCCATATTTCCGGACTTTTTTGAAAAGATATTGCGAATTTCAGACGCCGTCCGGTTTTTATTATCGGTCAAACACTGAACGTAAATGGCAACGCCTTCCGGCCCGTATCCCTCATAGACGACTTCCTCGTAGCTAATCCCCTCAAGCGCGCCGGTTCCTTTCTTAACGGCTCGTTCAATATTATCGGCGGGCATGTTGGAGCTTTTAGCGGTCGAGATGGCCAGGCGAAGCCTCGGATTAGAACCTGGATCTCCGCCTCCCGCTTTGGCAGCCACCGTAATTTCACGGATCAACTTGGTAAATATCTTTCCGCGCTTGGCATCTACCAACGCTTTTTTATGCTTAATACTCGCCCACTTTGAATGTCCGCTCATCCTACCGCCTTTTTTGATAACTCATAACGTCATTGCGAGCGAAGCGAAGCAATCTCAGAGTTGGGATTGCTTCGTCGCTCCGCTCCTCGCAATGACAATCGAGATTGTAAGACGGCTTCCGCCACCAAAATTGCTTCTTTTGTGGCCCACACGTCGTGAATGCGAAAGATGCGCGCCCCCCGCTCAAACGCCAAAACGGCTGCCGCGACCGTTCCGAACAATCGTTTGTCAGGCGCTTGCTTCGTGACCGCACCGATGAATGATTTTCGGGAAGGCCCTACTAAAATAGGACGGCCCCGCCTTTTCAATTCGCCTAACCGCTCCAGAATTTCCAGATTCTGTTCCGCCGTCTTTGAAAACCCGAGCCCCGGATCGATGACGCATTGTTCCGGAGAAACTCCCTTCGATTCGGCAATCCGTATGCTCTCCGAGAGTTCGCGGCCGACTTCCTCCATTAAATCATCGTAATGCGTCATAAATTGCATCGTCTCCGGTGTCCCGCGGCGATGCATCAAAACAAGACCTGCTCCGTACGCTGCAACCAATTCCGCCAATCGGGGATCGGCATGCAAGCCGCTGACATCGTTAATAATATGGGCGCCGTTTTCCAATGCTTGGTGAGCAACCGCCGCCTTGGTCGTATCAATTGAAATCGGAATTTGAACCTGGCCTTTTAAACCGCGGAGAACGGGAAGTAATCGATCCAGCTCCTCTGCTTCTGAGACTTGATGGGCGCTCGGCCTGGTCGATTCGGCTCCTATGTCCAAGAGGTCGGCCCCGTCCTGGACTAAACGAAGGGCTTGTTCCAATGCGCGGTCCGGATTTAAAAAACGCCCGCCGTCATAAAAGGAGTCTGGGGTTAGATTCAATATCCCCATCATAAGGGGACGTTCACAAGAGAGGGTCAGGTTTCTTATCTTCCAAACCATAGGCTTGCCAATAGGCGATTAAAACAGAAAAGGAACGAAACGCTTTTTACGAACTCTTCTTCTCTGCTGTCGGCGGAGACTGTTTTGATCCCTCCGTCGGATACAATGAATCGGACTGCTTGGGACCAGGCAGGTTGTTCAGTCCCACAAGCTGCTTGACTTCCTCGCTGTCGAGCACTTCTTTTTCCAAAAGACGATCGGACAGTTTTTTCAATTTGTCCTGATTCGCTTTCAGAATGGTTTCGGCTCGTTTGTGACACTCATCGATAATTCGCCGGACCTCTTCATCAATCGCAACGGCCGTGCTTTCGGAATAATCCTTATCGCGCATCAAATCGCGGCCTAAAAATACTTCCCGGTCTTTCTTGCCAAACGTCAAGTGGCCCAAACGCCTGCTCATCCCATATTCACAGACCATCCGCTGCGCATAATCGGTGGCAATTTCCAAGTCGTTATGGGCACCCGTTGTAATTTGCTTGAAAATCAGCTCTTCTGCAACCCGGCCGCCCAGAAGAACCGTGATCTTATCCAACAACTCTTTCTCTCTCACTAAATAGCGATCCTCCAGCGGAAGATGAAGGGTGTAACCAAGCGCCGCGTGACCGCGCGGGATAATTGAAACTTTATGGAGTTGATCGGTAGCCCCCATGACGAGTAACGTCAGGAGCGCGTGGCCTGATTCATGGACGGCAACGATTTCTTTCTCGTCTTTCGAAATCACCCGTGATTTTCGCTCGGGACCCGCCATCACGCGTTCGATGGAGCCTTCAAGTTCCGGTTGTCCGACTTCGGTCTTCCCGTACCGGGCCGAAATCAGCGCCGCTTCATTCACCAAATTGGCAAGATCGGCCCCCGAAAATCCGGGGGTTTGCCGGGCCAGTTTATTCAAATTTGCATCTTTTGAAAGCTTCACGTTACGCGTATGAATTTTTAAAATTTCTTCACGGCCCTTAATATCCGGCCGGTCGACAACGATTTGACGATCAAACCGCCCCGGCCGAAGAAGCGCCGGATCCAAAACGTCGGGCCGGTTCGTCGCGCCAATAAGAATCACGCCCACTTGCGTATCAAACCCGTCCATTTCAACCAGCAAAGCGTTGAGCGTCTGCTCGCGCTCATCATGGCCGCCGCCAATCCCGGCAAACCGCTGGCGGCCGACGGCATCAATTTCATCAATGAAAATAATGGCCCCGCGCCCGCTGGTCTTGGCGGCCCGCTTGCCTTGCTCAAACAAATCACGCACGCGGGCGGCACCGACGCCCACAAACATTTCCACGAAATCGGATCCGCTGATGGAATAAAACGGGACGTCGGCTTCGCCGGCAACCGCTTTGGCTAAAAGTGTTTTTCCGGTTCCCGGAGGGCCTAACAGAAGAACGCCTTTCGGAATTTTTCCGCCCAACCGCGTAAATTTACTCGGATCTTTTAAAAATTCGATAATTTCCTGAAGTTCTTCTTTTGCTTCATCCACTCCTGCCACGTCCTTAAACGTAATCTTTTCGCGGTCCCCGGATAATTTAGCGCGGGATTTCCCGAAGGAAAAAATCTTTCCGCCTCCCTGTTGGACCCCCCGATACACAAAAAACCAAAAGAAGCCGATCAACAGTAAAACCGGGAGAACGGAATAAACCAAATTGCGCCAGAAAACCTGAGGCGGATTGACATTGAAATTTTGCACATTCTTACGCAAAAGCGGAATCAATTCCGGATCGCCGTCGGGAATATTCACCTGAAAGTAAGAATCGTCCCGCAGTTTCCCCCGCACCGTATTTTCAACCAATTCGGCTGAATCGATCTGCCCGGTGGATTGATTGTTAATCAGCATTTCATAAAATGCGCTGTAGGAAAGCTGCCTCATCTCCATTTTGGGAAGCACAAAAATCTGAAGCAGGACGAAGAAAATCAGAGGAATGACTAAAAAGGCGATTAAACGCCTGCGTTCCGAATCAGGCCCCTTCTGCGGCGGGCCCGCCGGGCGTTTTTGAAACTGCGGTCTCCGGCCGGGAGGCGGCACGTTCTGTTTAAATTTCGTTTGATGAGAGCTTGAATCTTTATTTTTCATAGCTCTGCATTTTAACAGTAAAGGCAGAGGGACTCAAGCAAATTGTAACCTTTTGTGTGGCTTATGGTTAAATGGGATTCCGAGGAGTTAAAGCGACTCGTACGAACTGTTTTGTTTCAGGTTCCACCTTAAAGTGATGGCTCATCCCCACGCCGCTCACCCAAGCAATCTGCTTTTCCGAAAGCACTAAAGGCAGGTCGTCCCGCTCTTCAACGGGAACGTGCCGATTGATCAAGTAACTTTTTAGTTTCAGCGGCCGACGCTGCCCGAGCGGTTGGAACCGGTCGCCCGGCTCGCGATTCCGGACGGTTAACGGAAAAATGAGTTTTGAACCGTCGAAAATTTCAAACCGGTGATCCGACTTTCGAACGGTTTTAACTTTGCGGCGGAGGAGCTCGCAGGAAAGCGTCGCATCAATTTCGGGAATCTCAACCGACTCGCCCAAATCCAATGAACATGAAAATGCAACGGGCGTTTTCTGATTCTTCCGGATTCGGATTGCATCGGATGAAACCGACGCCAAAAATCTCTTCGGAAGTTGAAGTTTGAAACACTGCTTCGCGGACAGGCGCTCCAGGAAAACATTCCAATGCTCGAAATCAAGGTCGGCGTTGCCTAAAATGCGGAGCGCGCGCCGAATGAGCCGGTATTGAATGGACGGCTGCAATGCCAAAAACGGCTGCTTCCGAAACAAAACTTCGTCCGCATGCCTGCGGACGGCAAGCTCCTTGTAAAAAAGCTCGGCCGTTTCGTCCAAAAAAGTAAGATCCACATCCAGAAGATGCGGCAGACGGGCTAAGGCGCGTTTCACCTGCGGATTAAAGGAATGCTGAATGAAAGGAATCAGTTTCAATCGAATTCGGTTTCTTAAAAATTGAAGGGATTGATTCGATGAATCCTCCCGAAAACGAATGTGATGTTCTTTTGCAAAGTGACGGATTTGATCGCGGCTGGTCTCAATGAGAGGACGGACGAAATAAAGATCGTTTGATTTCCGTTTGGGACGAATGGCCTGGAGGCCCTGGAGGCCGGTTCCCGTAATGATGCGCATTAAAACCGTCTCGGCCTGGTCGTCCTGCGTGTGCGCTAAAACCACTTTGCCGGCGCCTTTGGTTTTTGCCGTTTCTTCAAAAAACTGATAACGAAGCTGGCGTGCGGCTTCCTCAAGCGAACTCTTTTGCTGTTTCGCTTTTTGTCTCACTCGGACACGTGTTGTGAAAAACGGAATTTTCTCCCGATGCGCCAATTGCCGGACAAACGCTTCATCCCGATCGGACGCTAAACCTCTCAGTTGATGATTCACATGTAAAATGCCGAGTCGGAGTTTCCAGGGTTTCCGAATTTCAAGCAGCAAGTGAAAGAGCGTCACAGAATCACATCCGCCTGAGACCGCCACAAACACGGTCTCTCCTTTTTCGATCATCCGAAACTTGCGGATAGTGTTCAGAAACTGATCTTGAATCATATTATTACTCTAAAATGGCGTTCACCGACGGAGGCCTCCTTAGCCTCCGCGGTGACGTCATCGCTTAACCAAAGCGATGGCGGCGAGTGGAATCGAACCACTGACCCAGGGCTTATGAGTCCCTTGCTCTGCCAACTGAGCTACGCCGCCGAGCTACAATCATAATAGAACACTTCGAGTATCAATCAAAGCTCAAGGAGTACTTGCGTTTTTTACAAGTGCGCCGCCGAGCTACACTAAAAAAAGGAAGATGGCGTGATAATATACCAAATACTACTAAAAAATACACGTCATTGTCCGCCATAAAGATGGCGGATCCGACCTCCGGCGGACGAGGGACGGTGCCTTCACTCCTTTGCGCCGTGCCGGGGCCGCCACCGGTTGTGCATCCAAAGCCACCGGGCAGGGTTTTTCCGGATCTCGGTTTCGATTCGGCTGACAAACTTCTGCGTATTCGTCTGGATGTCTTTCCTAAAATCTCCCGTGCGTTCAATGGGAATCGGACCCTCCACATGCATTTCGTAACGAAAATCAGGTGTCCGGTACAAAAAATTATAAAAAATAGGCGTTCCCAAACGCAACGCCGCGATCACGGGAAGACTCGTGGTTAAAGCCGGCCGGTGAAAAAAATCAACCTCGACGCTTCCTTCGCTCACACGCTGATCCACCAAAATGCAAACGATGGCGTTGTCCCGCCTGAGCCGGTCAAACGTTTCGCGAACGCCGCCGCCTTTCGCAATCGTCCGAAGTCCCTTCCCGCCCCGAAGACTGAGCGCATACCGATAAAGATACGGATTCTCAAGCGGCCGTGCAACGGCATAAACAGAATTGCCGATCGGTTCCGCGACCAGCATCCCACCCATGAGCGCCATGATTTCCCAATTCCCGGTATGGCATACCAACACAATCGCCCCTCTTTTTTTCCGGAGCTCCTCGTAAATTTTCTCTTTTTGGTAAACTTCAACCAAATAACGCGACGGCTCGCGAATGATGCGGGGCATTCTGAGCCACTCTACCCCGAATTCAACCAAATGCACGAATGATCCTTTGGCAATTCTTTTAATTTCGGAGTCGGATTTCTCCGTCGGGTATGCCAAGCGAAGATTCTCAAGCGCCGTTTGACGAGGTCTCTTCAAAAACGAGTACAGAATGAGCCCGATGGGACGTGCCAGACGCAAGGTGAGAACAAAAGGCAGGAGACTTAAGAAACCGCTCAAGATTCGAATGAGCGCATATTGGATCTGAAAGGATATTTTTCTAAATGTTGTCACGCCTTGAGCCCGCGATGGACGTTGATGAATGTCAAATTATACGCCAGCCGAAAGCGCAAAACCAGCAACTTTGAAAACCCAACAACTTCTGAGCACCAATCGGAAAAGAAAAAAGCCAGCAAAAATTGCTGGCCTTTTTCACGATTGGTAGCGGGGAGGGGATTTGAACCCCTGACCTCAAGGTTATGCTTACTACTACAGTTTTCACTGCTCTGCCATCATGATGGCAAATTTGTAGTCTGGACTATATCTTGACCCTTCAATTCAGGGCCCCTGCCGTCTAGTCTCTACACCTTCCCGCCAATCGAAACTGACGGGCTTGGCTCGGTATTACCTTTGGTTGAATCCAAGGGCTTCACCGAATTTGACAGATTATCCTTCAGTTGTTTCCAACTGAGGAGCCCAATATTGAGCCTTGCGAGCTACCAGGCTGCTCCACCCCGCGATGCATATCAAAAAACCATTTCAACTGCTTACTCAAATATTTATGCCCAGAACCGCCTTTCAAAAACTTCTCACGGCCAAGAGCATCTCTTTTCAACCGATACATCTCATAATAAATAAGCTCAAATGGACGTCGCACTTTTGTTGACGTCACTCGACCTAAGTTGTGCTCCCGCAGACGGAATTCCGGATGGTTGCTCGTTTGACCTATGTAGAGTTTACCATCCCTCGTGCTTAAAAGCACGTATACAAAGTGCTTTTCCATGATTGTACCTCTGTACGAGCTGCTCCCTCGAAAAATCACCTGCGGTGATTTCGAGGCCCCGCAGCCCGTAGGGCTTTGCGGGGCACCCCGCGGCGTTACTCTGTAGAAAGAACAACCCACGTGTTAGATGAACCCATGGGGAATTTAAAAGTGGAAAACACATTATACTGCAACAAGCGGAAAAAGCAAATTGATTTAAGAAAACCTTAAGAAAGCCTTCTTTATCCAGAAGCGTTTTCGGTATCGTTCTCAGCCGGGGCGGGCACTTCTTCCTCTACCACTTTCACGACAATTTCACCCGGCTTCACCAAACCAAGCTCTTTTCGGACGGCATTTTCAAGATGCGCCAGGTCCGTTTTGAGAAGGTACTCCTCGTTGCGAAGGGCTGTGATTTGCGTTTGCAGTTCCTGAATTTTCTGGCTGAGTTCGGTTTCTTTGCGCTTCAGTTTTAAATATTTCGAAAGCCCGGGCAAATAAACCGCAACGGCCGCGATCACCAAAATCAGAATCCAAAGGGGCGTAAACCGTTTCACCGCTTCTGGCCCAGAATCGTTCCGGCGTAAACTGCCCGAGACCCTAATTCTTCCTCAATCCGGAGCAGTTGATTGTATTTGGCAATCCGGTCGGTCCGGGAAGCGGAGCCGGTCTTAATCTGTCCCGTGC
>JACQQT010000085.1 GCA_016206815.1 Candidatus Omnitrophota bacterium
TCCCAGCACGATTCGGTCTGGGTTGAAAAAATCGTAAATTGCGGAGCCTTCACGCAAAAATTCCGGATTCGACGCGACATCAAAAGGAACTTTTCGGTTTACGTTTTCTTGAATGGTTTTTTCCAATTGCATGCCGGTTTCTACCGGAACCGTACTTTTTTCGACAATCAACCGATACTCGGTCATGCTCCCGGCAACCATACGCGCAACGTGCTCAACAGCTGATAAATCCGCATCGCCTTTCTCCCGCGGTGGAGTACCGACACAAATAAAAATGACTTTTGCAAATTTGACTACTTCTCGAATACTGCTTGAAAATCGAAGCCGTTTTTTTTGTTTGTTTTTCCGGACAAGTTCTGTCAAGCCGGGTTCATAAATGGGAATGCGCCCTTGGCGCAGCAATTTAATTTTCTCAAGATCCTGATCCATGCAGATGACGTCGTTCCCGAGATCCGCGAAACAGGCCCCGCTTACTAACCCGACATGTCCTGATCCGATAATTCCGATTTTCATGTTTGTGATATCCGGTCAGTTTTAAGACGTGGACAATGAAACATATTGCGCATCTGGAGAACCTAAAAATGAAGGAGGCGGCGGTGCTTCGTTGGACCCGGAAACGGTCCTTCCGATTCTGGAATCCACAAAGGAAGCACGGTGGCCGGTTTTTAATTCGATGGACGGAAGTGCTTTCAGCTGCAATTGGACAAACACTTCTTTATTCAACTGTTTCTCCGAATCTGTACGATCTGAATTTCGAACGTTCAATCCGAAATCAAGCAGCCAATCATGCAGATCGCGCTGTGCTCTAATTTCCCATTCCTCAAGATTGCTTTCACCTTCGCTCACCTCCCAACGAATGTAGCCGCCAAAGTCCCAACGCTCATTCAAGTCATAGACAAGATCCATCGTAATTTGATTGCTCCCACCTCCGTCATCAATCGATAAATGCGGGATCTCAAATACGGTGTTGCTCACCGTTCGTGAATCATGTTCCCGATTGCGGGCATATCGATGGCTCAACGTCACCTGCCAACGGCCCGGATCGAAAACTAAATCGATATCGTTCGTGAAAATTTTCTGGCTGATCACGTCGATCTCGGTATCCATTCGAAAAACCAGCCAGTCATAGGGCCGAAAAACAGTTTCGAAACGTGCGTCGGTGAACTTATTCGCCCGCGTTCTTAAAAGTTCAGAACCCGGGCCGAACGAATAATCAAGAAAAGCGTTAAAACTCACCAGGTCAACCCGCGTGTACTCCTTGCTATTACCAACTCTACGTTTTGTTTGAATTCGATTTTCAACTCCGAAGGTTACAATGTCTTGATGATCAAGCTGGTCGCCGCGCCCCGTGACAACAAGTTTTCCGGGGTTTACGCTTGCCACTTTAATGGAATTATATTGAATGAGCGGCTCCAGCACATGCCGAAGGCCATTGACTTCAATCCCCATGGGTGTCCCCTGGTAATCCCAGGTACGATAAAAGCGCGTACTGGCATCAAAACCGCCTCCAAACACATAGCGTGTAATGCCGTCTTCTTTCTCGCGGCTTTTTGTAAAGTAATCTTCCCTGAAATTCACAAACGGAATCACATTATAAAAACGAAAGAACTGCAGCGGATAAGAAAGTTCGTGATCGGTGTACAACTGAACCGTGTTGGGTCCGTCCGGTGAAAAGCTTTTGGTCTGATCGAAATTCACAAACCCTTCCTCGCTCGTGTAATAGAAATTAGTGCCGAACATCGGTTTTCTGAGCCAAGTAAACACGACTTCGGGAAGTTTTTCAGCAACCGTTTCAAAACGGTTCGTACGCTTTTCGATGTGAGCCAAAAGACTGTATGGACCCGCATTTCTGGTAATCGTAAGGAACGACTGCGGGTTGATTTCCTCGCGGTGTTCGCGCTCAAAAAAGTCCTGAAGAAGCTGCTGATCGCTCAATTCGTGCCACTGCAACTGAAGGGTGGTGAGATCGTCTATCCGTGCCCGGTGTTTCCAGCTCACCCGTCCGCGAAAATCGTCATCCCGATTTTTATTGTCAAAAGGATTGTCGGCACGTTGGTCCGGCGCATCTTTGTCTTTGATGCCGTAGAGCTTTACTTCCCCGAAACCCAATCGCTCGAATTTATATTCAACATCAGCCCCATACCCCACTCCGCGTTTCGAATACCAATCCAGATGCAGTCTGCCGTGTATATTCTTATTCACCGAAAACCCTTTGGAAGCTAATAAAAACGCGCCGTACTCATTCGAATAACCGGGCACGAGGGTAAAAGGCGCTTCATTGTTTAACGGAATAATCAAATAGGGCCACCAGAAAACAGGAACTTCTAAAATTCGGAAGGTCACGTTCTTTGCGATAATTTTATCTCCGGGATAAAAAATCGCTTCCTGCGCTTTGACGTCATAATGAGGATGGGGTAAATTGCAAGACGTGATGAAGGTGTCGCGGGCGACAATTTTTCCTTTGTTCACCTGCTCCAACTTTTCTCCGTAGCCATACCACGGAAATTGGAAGATTCTGCCATTTGGGAAAACGCCGCTGGAATCTTTAAAGTCAAAAGAGACTTCATCCCCGGAAAGCGTTTCTCCGCCCAGTTGGCGTAAAACAACGTGCCCTGTGGCATGCGCTTTTTTTGTATCGACTTGAAGTTCTGCTCGATCTGCCGTGAGCTCAATCTCGCCATGCGTTACGACGACATTGCCTACGGCGATAAGTTTGTGCTCTTCTTTCAGGTACTGCAAACTGTCAGCGGCTGCCTCTACCGCTTCTTCAGGTTCTTCCGCATAAAGTGCAGGCGGGTGAAAGAAAAAGAAAGAGGAAAGGAGCAGAATAAAAACCAAAAAAGGACAGCGCATATACTCAGGAAACTCCGTGGGTTTTTAACAAACCTTCTTTAACGAACTTATCCCAATCTGCCAGAAAACGCTTCAAACCAATGTCAGTTAATGGGTGTTTCACAATTTGTTCAAGGACTTTGAACGGAACGGTTGCCACATCTGAGCCTGCCTTCGCGGCATCCAGAACATGTAAAGGATTGCGAATGCTCGCGGTCAGCACCTGCGTGGTATATCCGTAATTCCGATAGATGGTTTTGATGTCGCGAATCAAATCCATCCCTTGATATGAAATATCGTCCAAGCGCCCGATAAAAGGGCTCACATAAGTTGCGCCTGCTTTCGCCGCCAGCAACGCCTGGTTGGCTGAAAAGCAAAGGGTCACATTCGTCTTAATTCCCTCTTGGCTCAGCGCCTTAACCGCTTTCAGTCCTTCCACGATTAACGGAATTTTGACAACCACATTTCGATGAATCTTTGCAAGCTCATGCGCTTCGTCAATCATTTCATCTTTTGTGACCGCAACTACTTCCGCGCTGACAGGTCCGTTAACAATAGAGCAAATCTCGCGGATCAATTCCTTAAAATCACGGCCTTCTTTGCTGACCAGTGACGGGTTGGTGGTAATTCCATCTAAGACCCCCCAACTTTCCGCCTCGCGTATTTCATTTAAATTTGCCGTATCCAGAAAAAATTTCATTTGTTCCACCCCCAAATAATCCTGTCATTCCCGCCTGCGCGGGGATGACACTACTTATTAACTAAATGCAACCGCCCGATTCCGCCCGTCTTCCTTTGCCCGATAAAGCGCTTCGTCAGCTTTCTCGATCAGATCGGGAATATAGGGTTCAACCGGTTCTTTGGCTTCCTTGATTCCCAAATCTGCCGGAAATGTACTGAGTCCGATACTCACGGTCACCTGCGTTTCTTCGTCGTAGAGCAGAAAATGCTTTCGTGCCACCGCAGAACGTATACGCTCTGCCAGCTCCAGCGCCTTGGTCTTTTCAATTTCAGGCGCAACAATCGCAAACTCTTCCCCGCCGTAACGGCCGATCACATCGACCCGCCTGACATTTTCTCGAATCACCTGGGCAACCTCGTAAAGCGTTTTGTCACCTACCAGATGACCGAATTTGTCATTATAACTTTTGAAATAATCAACGTCTACCATTAAAACCGAAAGCGGGAATTGATAACGAACCGCCCGTTTCAGCTCCTCCTGAAAGCGCTCTAGGAAGTGCCGGCGTACAAAAACTTGCGTCAGGCCGTCCACAATGGAGAGCTCACGCACCGTTTCGTACAACCCCACCTTTTTAGTTTGCAAAGCAAGCTGAGAGGCAAACACTTCGAATTTTTGGAAGTCATTCGCCTCTCCTCCCTCAACGGCAAAAATTGCGATCAACCGCTGCTCAACCGCCAAGGGAAACAGCCAAACCGGGAATTTTGCCTGATAGGCACGGAAATCTGTTTTTTCAGAAATGTCATTCTTTTCAAACTTAACCGGCTGAAGGTTGTCTCCCACGGCTTCCAGACACGCTCCCATAAACCCCCGCATCTCTTTCTCATCTCTTTTCTTGGCTCCGACCATATAGTAATTCCGAACCATTTTTTTGCCGCTTCCTTCCGTATCAAGCAGAATAATGGTTCCATACGTAAACGATATCACCGGCACAATCTTTTCATTCAGCACGGAAAGAATCTCCGAAAAATTAAGACATTCGTTCAAATCCCTCGCCACTTCAAATAAATGGACAAGACCGTTCACGCGCTGTTCTAGATGTTCTAAGCTGTCCAAACGAATCCGGTGGCGCTCCTCTAACATGTTCATTTCCTTTTCGGTTTCCCGCCTCCTCATTTCCGCCTCAGCAATTTTGTAGGCCCAACTTTTCTGGTAAAGAAACGTGCACAAAACGGTCGCCGCTAAAATCAGAAGCAAGCACAGGTAAAGAAGACTTGGCGCTTGGTAAGCGGAGCTCGCGATCAAAAAGAGGGAAATGACAGCCAATGCGGCGGTCGAAAAACGGTCTTCGATCACTAAAAAATAAAAGAGGAGAAGAAAAATAAACGGAATCAAAAAAAATAGATAACCGGAGTCCTGAAGGCGGCCTAAATGAAGAAAGCTGATGATCAAACTGCCGATCACAATGCTGATTCGCCGCCACATATCCGGTTTCTCCCCTTCGCTTTTGCCTCGTAAAGTCTGCGATCTGCAATACGGATTAACTCTTCAGAGTCCAACGTGTCAACCGGAACCGAGGCAACGCCAATGGAAATCGTCATGGGAATCATTTCCCGCCTGACGGCGAGTTTTGTTTCTTCAAGGCTCTTTCTGATTGCCTGAGCGAGAAACCGCCCCTCCTGGATTGAAATTTTGGGAAGCAGAACTGCAAATTCCTCACCCCCGTAACGTGCGACGATCCCATGGCTGGCTTTATCTTTGAGGAGGTCGGAAGTTTTCATCAACACGTAATCGCCTACGCCATGACCAAAGCGATCGTTACAGGCTTTGAAATGATCTAAATCACACATCAACAAGGTAAGCGGTGCGCTGGTAATTAAACTTCTCCGATGCTCCTCGATTAGGCGCTCCAAAAAATACCGCCTCACATAAAGTCCGGTGAGCGAGTCATGGATCGCAAGTTCCTCGGTTTTTTGATACAAAAGTGCATTCGAAATAGCAGCAGACGCCAGCGTCGAAATGGCGTCTAGAAGTCTTAATTCATCCGTGGAAAAAATACGCGGTTCCGCCGCGCTTAAGCGCAAAGTTCCGATGACTTTCCCGCCGTACGCCAGCGGTGCCGCAATCACGCTTCTGGCCGGTTCTGTTGCCGCCGTTTTCTGAAGATCAAAGCGAAAGTCTTTCTGAATATCCGTTACGATCAGCGACTTCTTATTTTTAAGAACCCAGAAATCGAAAAGGTCTCCTCCTTTCGCTTTCATTTTTTCTTCTCCTTCCAAATTGGTAGAAGCAACTAATGAAAGCTGGCCATCGCGAGGCTCGGCCAGAAATAAAGCACACCTCTGGCCTTGCGGAATGAGCTGCATGGTTTTTGAAACGATAATCCGGCTTAAATCTTTCAAATCCAGAGAGGCGGAAAAGTCGTCTGCAAGGCTTCTTAAATTGTAGTAGCTTGTATATTTTTCAAATAAAACACTAATGCTGGTTCCTTCCTCGCGGAAAGCAATTTCCATATCATTTTTCCGGTTAATCGCCTTCTCAATCTCAACGTTTCGAATGATAATTTCGGCAGCTTTTCGTTCATCCAGCCGGAAGAGCAGATAGCACAAGGCGGCTTGAACCAGAATGAATAAAAGGTAACTACTGGATTGAGTGGCCCAGGCTGCCAGCGTTGAAAAAACAGCCGTGGTCATTGAAAAAAAGGCGCCGAAAAATAAGCGAGAAGAAAACCAACCTAAAACGGTCGGGATACAAAACGAAAATAAAATAACGCCAACCCATAGGGCGGGCTCATGCGAAGCGGTACTGAAACGATTCAAAGTGGTGAGGCACCCATACGAGAGAAATACCGTGCTCAGAAATGCCAGCGCAAGTGACAACCGTTTCGTCCGAATCTGAAATATGGAGGCATACAGTTGTTTCATAAACGAATCGCCTCTTAAGCATCTGCGAAGAAGCTGGCCTTGAGCAGCTGTTACCGATTAAAGGATGGCTTTGTCAGTCTTTGGATCAAAAAAATGCGCCTTTGACATATCAAACACAAGTTGAAGGTCTTGATTTGCTGTGGCGGTATCTTGATTGCTAACGCGCGCAATCAGGCTGTTCCGCCCCACTGAAAAATAGAGATAAATTTCAGAACCCATCGGCTCCACCAGCTCGACCGTCGCGGTAATAATAAATTCTTCCGATGCGTCCTGCGCAAACAGCTTATCGTAAACGTCCTCCGGCCGGATTCCCAAAAGAATTTCCTGGTTTAAAAACGGCGCTAATTTCTCGTGCTGCTGTTTTAAAACCTTCAGGCGAATTCCTACATCCATAAAATATAGCTCTCCATTGCGCGGAATGATTTTCCCTTTTAGAAAATTAGACGGCGGCGAACCGATGAACCCTGCCACAAACCGGTTGACCGGAGATTCATATAAACTAGTGGGGTCTGCAATCTGCTGGATCAAGCCGTCCTTCATCACCACAATGCGGTCCCCCAGCGTTAAAGCTTCGACTTGGTCATGGGTCACAAAAATCATGGTTGATTGCAGCCGGTTGTGCAATTTTTGAATCTCCATACGCATTTGGACCCTGAGTTTTGCATCCAAATTACTGAGCGGCTCGTCAAACAGAAACACTTTTGGTTTCCGAACAATGGCCCGGCCTACTGCAACTCGCTGACGCTCCCCTCCGGAAAGCTCCTTTGGCTTGCGCTTCAGGCTCTTCGTAATACCCAAAATTTCAGCGGCTTCTTGCACCCGCCTTTCCACTTCAACTTTTGGAAAACGACGCAATTTGAGACCAAATGCCAAATTATCGTAAACGCTCATGTGGGGATACAGCGCGTAGTTTTGGAACACCATGGCAATGTCGCGATTTTTGGCAGGTACGTCATTGACGATTTGCCCGTTGATGTAAATTTGGCCGCGCGTCACCGTTTCAAGGCCGGCCACCATTCGAAGCGTCGTGGATTTTCCGCAGCCGGAAGGACCCACCAAGACCACAAATTCCTTGTCAGCAATATCCAAGCTCACATTATTGACTGCCAAGACAGCGCCCGGGAAAATTTTTGAGACGTTTTTGATGGTAACTTCAGCCATAAAACTGAAAAATTCCTTTACGTACAATATGCAATCAGCCGCGCGATCGCTTGCTTGAGTTCTTTGCGTGGCACCACTAAATCAATCAGTCCATGCTCCAACAGAAATTCTGAAGTTTGAAAATCCGGCGGCAGTTTTTGCCGAATGGTTTGTTCGATGACCCGTGGGCCGGCAAAGCCGATAAGTGCTTTCGGTTCGGCGACGATGAAATCACCGAGCGACGCGAAACTTGCCATGACACCCCCCATCGTCGGATGTGTTAAAACTGAAATGTAGGGCAAACGCGCCCTTGAAAATCGAGCCAACGCTGCGGAAGTTTTGGCCATCTGCATCAAACTCAAAGCGCCTTCATACATTCGGGCGCCGCCGCCGGATCCCGAAACGATCACCAACGGCAACTCCTCCGATTGTGCGTACTCAATCAACCGGGTGATCTTCTCGCCCACTACCGAACCCATGGACCCCATGATAAACTGCGAATCCGTCACCCCAAAAGCAATCTTGGTTCCTTCGCAGGATCCTGTTCCGATAACGACGGCTTCTTTGAGACCCGTCCTTTTTTGATCCTGCTTGATCTTCTCCAAGTAGGATTTGGCGGCTTTGAAACCGAGAGGATCCTTTGACAGAAGGCTGCTGTCCATTTCGCGGAAGGTGCCGGTATCAATCAATTGCCCAATCCGGTCCCGGGCGCTGATGACAAAGTGGTAGCCGCACTTCGGACAAACAGAGAGGTTTTCTCGAAGGGCTTTTGTGTAGACGGCCTGACTACATGACAAACACTTAGTCCAAAGCCCTTCCGGTACATTCTTTTTCCTAGGAACGGAATTTTCAGGCAACTGAACTTCTTGTCCCTGAGCAGTTTTCAGATTTGTATTGGCCATTGGTTGAGTTAAAAAAAATACCACGACAAGCGATTCGTGGTAACTACCAGCACATAGCTAAAACGACATTATAAGGACGGCTCTTTTATCTGTCAATCTTTTCATAACATCTTAAATTAAAGATATTTAGAGCAACCGTTGGGCGGTGAATCGATTTTGACAAAAAAATCGGAAAATGGTACGCTTTTGGCATGGAACCGAGGCTTTCGCAAACAACTTCACAAAAGCTCATCTTAGCCCCCCAGCTCAGGCAATTTCTCAAGCTGCTTGAGCTTCCCATCTTTGAATTGGAGCAAAAACTCCAACAAGAACTTGAACAAAACCCGGTTTTGGAGGAAATAAAACCAGAAGGCGAAACCGAAGATGCGTCAGCCGATGCCGAAACGGAGGCGGAAAGTGAGCCGGAAGGAATTGACGACTATGAACCGGGCGGAAATGAAGACGACTTAAGCCGTCAGTTTGTTCAAGAAGATTCAAAGGAAAAACAAAGGAAACGCGATTACCAAGAGTCTATCCTGACAAAACCGCCTACCCTGGCAGAATATCTGGACTGGCAACTTGGCCTGATCGATCTTTCTGAGGACGAAAGACAAGCAGCGAATGACATCATTGGAAACATTAACGACGACGGAATGTTGGCCGCATCCATTGAAGAAATTGCAGAGGAAACCAACCTGCCGCAAGAAACCGTGGAACTCGTACTCAAAAAAATCCAATCCTTGGACCCGCCCGGTGTCGGCGGGCGTCACTTAGGCGAAGCGCTTCTCATTCAATTAAAAAAGCAAAACCAAAATACGAAGCTGGCGGAGGCAATTGTCCAAAATCACCTGCCGCTTTTGGAGCGAAAACAGTTCGATCAACTGGCTCGCACGCTTAGCGTTCCCCTTCAAAAAGTAAAAGAGGTTTACCAGCAAATCTCCCGTCTTGAACCAAAGCCGGGACGCATTTTCTATCAAGAGAAACCTAACTTCGTCATTCCGGATGCAACCGTATCGCTCGCAACCGATCAAGAAAATGAACTTGTACTTGAACTCAACGACCGCTTTGTGCCCACGCTCCGAATTAATCCCATGTATCGTGAGATGCTCAAGAAAAAAGACCTGGATCCAAAAACAAAAGTTTTCCTCCGTGAAAAAGTTCAGTCCGGATTCGATTTGATTCGAGCTATTTCACAACGGAAGTCCACCATCCGCCAAATTACGGAAGAACTCCTGAAAGCACAACCGGATTTCTTCACAAAAGGCTTCGCGTATTTAAAACCGCTTCGACTGAAAGACATTGCCGCAAAAATCGGAGTGCACGAATCAACGGTGAGCCGGGCAATTCAGGGAAAATATATGGATACCCCGCAGGGCACTATTCCTTACAAAAGTTTTTTCTCAAGCAAACTTGAACGCGGAGACGGATCAGTTGAATCTCAGAAAAGTGCCACCGAGCGCCTCAAAGCGCTCATTGCCGCTGAAGATCCCAGGAAACCCTTGAGTGACGCAAAGTTGGTGAAACTTTTAGAACAAGACGGCGTTCAGGTGGCTCGCCGAACCGTTGCGAAATACCGCGATATCCTCAAAATTCTTCCCGCCTACCTCAGAAAAAAATAATCGAACGACATTCCAACGCAAAAAATGGAGCTGGCGGTCGGATTTGAACCGACGACCTGCGGTTTACGAAACCGCTGCTCTGCCGCTGAGCTACACCAGCATGGTTCAGCAAGGAAGTCATGACATAACTTTAGGACGGTATTATACCGAGGGGCTGCAAAATTGACAGCATAAGTTTCACCCCTCTTCCCTAGTACAGCATGACAATTCAAATTGTGAATATGTACAGTACCGCGGACACCTCAATTCAAAAGTAACGCGGCACTAGCCCGTTTATCCAAATAGCCCTTGCGGTCCGAAGGTTTCAATGATATGCTTCAGCGATTAAATAGTTAATATATTGAACTATTAAGAGCTCAAATAGCTTGCTCCAACCGAGGAACGCGATCGTGAACAAAAAAAAGGAATTCACCCGTCACTTCAGAGAAATCCAGGTCAACTTCTCCAGATTTTACGCAAAAGTCTTAACCCGTGCCGACCTGACACTGCCACAGTATGCTTTGCTCAGCCAAATCTTGACACAAGGCACCATCCCGATGTCCTCGGCCAGCCGGCAGCTTTCGATCTCAAAACCTGCCGTTACCAATCTGGTCGACCGGTTGGAAAAAAGCAAATGCCTGCTCAGAGTGCCCCACCCTGAAGATCGAAGGGTTCATCTGCTCAAAATTACGACCAAAGGGAAAAGGATTGTCCGGAAAACTCAAGTACGCGTTCTTGAGGTTCTTCTCAAAACACTAGATCAGTTTGAAAGCAAAGATCAAAAAATCATCCTCAGTTTTTACGGGCTGCTTTCAAAACACATCCGTCAAGCACTCATACTTTCAAAACCAAGGGTTCGCTAAGATGCTTCAACCGTTTAGAGACCGAACGTCAAAATTCTTCCTCACAAAGACAGTTGCTTTCCTTTTCGCGGCAAGTTTTTGTTTTGAACCTGCCTCATTTGCAATGTCCGGAAAACCAAAACCGGAATCATCTCCAATCGACCAAACTTCAGCCGTTGAATCAGGGCCTGTCTCATATACGCTTCAAAACTGCTACGAGTTGGCGCTCAAGCGAAGCGAAACGGTTGCCATTCAAAAAGAAGAAATCGAAAAAGCGGAAGCTGATTTTTTAAAAGCGGCCGGAGAAGCCTTGGGAGACGTCAACTTGGTGATGACCGATTTTAAACAGGAAGTCCCGGGAACCGGCTCGAGTTCAGGCACCGGCAGCTCCTCCGTCGGCAGTACCTTGACGCGAGGAGACCGCCGGGAAGTAAAGTTTGTAGTTTCACAGCCCCTTTTCAGAGGCTTCAGAGCCTTGGGCGCCTTATCGGGAGCGGGAGGTCTCAGAAAACAGCGTAAAAAAGAATGGCTTCGGGCCGAACAACTTCTTTTTCTGGACGTGGCTCATTCTTTTTATGAAGTCATTAAAAACCAAAAAGATGTGGATCTGCTCGAACATATCCAACGGCTTTTTTCAGAGCGAATGGAAGAATTGAACGCTCGGGAACAAATCGGCCGCTCCCGCACCAGCGAAGTCGCAATGGCGAACGCACGCATGAAAGCAGTCGAGGCGGAATGGGCCCGTGCGCGCGGAACGCTTGCCGTCTCTCAACATGTTCTCGCCTTTCTCGTCGGCATCCCTCTGAGACCGATACAACTTCAGGACAATGGACTGACCGCTCAAACTGACAAAGCGCTAAATTCCTATCTCGTATGGATCGATACCCGCCCGGACGTTGAGGCCGCTCACCAAGCAAGCAAAGTAGCCAAACGGGGCATCCTCGTTGCCCAAAGCGATCTGTGGCCTGAAATTTCATTGGAGAACAACAACTACACCCGCCGCGACGGCTTTCAATCCGAAATCAATTGGGATGTGCTCTTAAAATTAGACATCCCATTATTTAAAGGCGGAACCACCATGGGCACCCTGAAGGGATCGATTAGCGAGTGGAAAAAGGCAAAACTCAACTACAGCCTCACCCGGCGCGAAGCGGAACTTGAAATCAAAGAGTTTTATGAGACATGGCGTTCTTCCATCGACGAATTCACTGCCCTGAAAGAATCAGCGAATGCTTCCGAGGAAAATTACAAGCTTCAGAAGGAAGACTACGCTCACAATCTCGTCGGTAATTTAGACGTTCTGGACGCGCTTGAAAACCTAAATGAAAGCAGCCGCCAAGCCAACAGAGCTTATTACGAAATGAAAGAAAACTACTGGAAGCTTGAAGTCGCGACCGGACGGATGCCATGACCATTTCTGAGGTCTCAATTAAAAATCCTGTTTTTGCCTGGATGTTGATGTTGGGACTGATGTTTTTTGGTCTTCTCAGTTTCAAGGGAATGGGAATCGGGCAAATGCCGGATGTGGATTTCCCTGTTTTGAGCATCGATGTAACTTGGGAAGGTGCAGCGCCGGAGGTGATGGAAAGCGATGTGGTGGACATTATCGAAGATGCGGTCATGAGCGTTGAAGGAATCCGAGATGTTTCGTCTTCTACGCGCCAGGGTGCTGCTGATATCAATATTGAGTTTGAATTGGAACGAGACATTGACGTGGCATTGCAGGAAGTTCAAAGTAAACTATCCGCAGCCCAAAGACGACTTCCTGACAATATCGACCCCCCCGTCATTAGCAAGCAAAACCCGGAAGATCAGCCCATCATGTGGATCGGTGTTTCCACCGAAAGTAAATCCTTGAGAGAACTCATGGAGTACGTTGACATTGAACTAAAAGATAGATTTAAAACCATTTCAGGGGTAGGCGAAATATTTTTAGGCGGATTTAGAGAGCGGAATCTACGAGTTTGGATTGATCCTAAAAAACTGACTGCCTTCCAACTGACCGTTGAAGATATCATGAATGCCATTCAGGAAGGCCACGTCGAAATCCCGGCAGGCCGGCTTGAAACAGAACAAAAAGAAACGACGGTTCGAGCGATGGGAGAAGCTCGTTCCATAGAAGAGTTTGAGAATATTTCCATCACGAAACGGGGCGGACAACCCATTTACAAGCCCATCCTGCTGAAGGAGGTCGCAACGATAAAAGACGACCTGGCAGATTTAAGGCGAATTTCCCGCATCATGGGAAAACCCGCGGTCGGCATCGGAATCAGAAAACAAAGGGGTGCCAATACCGTTGAAGTAGCCAAAGAAGTGCGAAAGCGGCTGGAGGAAGTAAAACGACGTTTAAGAGAGGGCTACGAAATTGGAATTAATTTCGACAGCAGCAGGTACATTGAAGATTCTGTTCATGAACTGAATTTTACGCTCCTCTTATCCGCCATCCTGACTTCTCTGGTGTGCTGGCTTTTCTTCGGATCATGGAGCACCAACTTAAATATTCTGCTGGCAATTCCAACTTCCATTTTAGGAACTTTCATGGTGCTTAAATTTGCAGGTTTCACCCTGAATACCTTCACGCTGTTGGGACTTTCGCTCGCAATCGGAATTGTGGTAGATGATGCTATTATGGTGCTCGAAAATATCGTTCGGCATCGCGAAATGGGAAAGGCAAAAGTAGAAGCCGCCTCAGAAGGAGCGCGGCAAATTACGTTTGCAGCGCTCGCCGCCACCCTTGCTGTCATTGCCGTGTTTTTGCCCGTTGCCTTTATGGAAGGCATCATCGGAAAGTTCTTTTTCCAATTTGGTGTCACGATTTCTGCCGCAGTGGCCATCTCCCTCCTGGAAGCACTGACGCTTGCCCCAATGCGCTGTTCCCAATTCCTTGAGGTAGGTGAAAGAAAGACTCGATTTGGAAAGCATTTTGAATCCGGGCTCAAACAGTTGACCATTTTTTATCGAAAAGCTTTAATCGTGGCGCTCAGGAACAAGCGAAAGGTTTTGGTCGGCGCTACTATTTTCTTCCTGATTTCCCTGGGGACCCTTCCGCTGATACGAAAAGAATTTGTGCCGTCACAAGACCAAAGTACGTTTTTAATTCGAATTCAAACCCCGATTGGATCTTCCATCGAATTTACCAATGAACGATTTAAACGAGTGGAAGAAATTGTAATGAAGCGGCCCGAGCTGAACCGATACTACGCAGCGATCGGCGGCTTCGGAGGAGGGGAAGTCAATACTGGAATGATGTTTATTAGTCTGAAACAGCCCAAAGATCGGCCGCCGGACCCCGTGAAAAAGCGCAGGCTAAGCCAGCAAGCGTTAATGACATACTTCCGCCGGGAGCTTAACCAGATTCCCGATGTGAAGGCGGTCATTCAAGATTTATCCATGCGGGGATTTGCAGCGCAGCGAGGCTTTCCGATCGAATTCACAGTCCGCGGGCCCGATTGGAGCAAACTGGTGGAATACAGCGAACAAATTCAGGAACGAATGAAAGCGCGTGATCTTTTTCAGGATGTGGATACCGACTATTTAGTCGGAATGCCGGAAATCCGCGTATACCCTGACCGCGAAAAAGCGTTTGAACGCGGTGTCAGTATTGGTTCGATTGCCAGAACCATCAGCGCCATGATCGGCAGCGAACGCATTGCAAAGTATACAAAAGGCGGAAAACGCTACGACGTGCGAATTCAAGTGACCCCCGATAAACGAATCAATCCCGAACACATTGAAAATCTTTTTGTTTGGAACAACCGAGGTGAAATGGTTCGTCTGGGGGATGTGATTCATTTAAAAGAACAGTCAAGCTTGTTGGCCATCACACGTCGAGACCGTGAAAGGGCGATTGGAATTTTTGCGAATGTCGGAAGCGGGAAATCACAAGCTAAAGCCATCGAAGTGGCCGGCCAGATCGGCCGAGAAATTTTACCGGAAGGTTACCGAATCGTATTTAGCGGAACCAGTCAAACATTTAAAGAATCATTTCAGAGTTTGATGTTTGCGCTCTGGGTCGGAATTTTAATCGCCTATATGATTCTTGCCTCGCAGTTCAACCATATTATCCACCCTTTTACGGTATTGCTCGCTTTGCCCTTTAGCATCTCGGGTGCCTTGATTGCGCTTTTGATTTCAAATCAATCGCTGAATATCTTTAGCATGATCGGGCTCATTCTCCTGCTCGGAATCGTCAAGAAAAACTCGATCCTGCTCGTGGAATTTACCAATCAAATTAGAGAACAAGGTGCGAGCCCCATCGACGCACTCAAGGAAGCCTGCCCTCTCAGACTACGCCCGATTCTCATGACCAGTATTTCCACGATTGCAGCCGCTATCCCGCCGGCCCTTGCCGTTGGACCGGGCGCCGAAACGCGCATTCCGATGGCCATTGCCGTCATCGGCGGTGTGATCGTCTCCACATTGTTAACACTTTTCGTGGTCCCGTCAGCTTACGCCTTTTTAGTTCCGTTCGAGACGAAAGACACAGCCATGACGGCATTTCAAAAAGGAAGCTCGAAGTTTTTGGAGTCGATGAAAAATGCGGTTAGCTTTTCGAAGAGACAGCTTGGGAAGTTTGCAGGCGATAAAAAGCGGTTAAATATTCCTTAATTCCCTCCTCAACCGAATAGCGTGACTTAAAGCCGATCAGCTGCTGCGCTTTTTCCGTGTCCGCTTGGGTACTGTTTTGATAAAAAGAATAGGGGTTGTCAAAGTAATCCGGTGCCAACCGGGTGCCTAAAACCTCATTCAAAATTTCAATCAGCCGGTTAAACGAGGTGGCCTTCCCGGTTCCGACGTTGACAATGCCGCTTGCTTTTGCCTCCAACGCCTTGAGATTTGCTTCCACGACATCGCGGACATAGATATGATCCCGGGTTTGTTCGCCGGCATGGAAAATACGGGGGCGTTTTCCGGCACGTATTTGCTCGGCTAACCGAAAAATCATACTCGCAGACTTCGTTTTATGGGATTCTCCTTTTCCAAACACATTAAAGTAACGAAGCCCGATGATTAAAATTTCCTCGGTCTTCATGGCACGTTCCGCAATTTGATCGCCGATTAATTTTGAATAAGCGTAAATATTAAGCGGATTTAAACGTCCTGTTTCACGTTGCGGCGCCGGTTCGTTCCCGTAAACGCCTGCGGAAGAAGCGTACACAAGTTTTGCGTTTGTTCGGACGGCATATTGAAGCACCTTTTTAAATCCTTCCACATTATTAAACACCATTCGCTTTTGATCGCTGACCGTCGTATCCGTTAGAGCCGCTTGATGAAAAATTGCGTCTACTTTCCCCAATTTTTCCCAGTTGACTCGGTTGACATCCATGGCAATCATCTCGCCGCGAAACGTACTTAAGTTCTTGAAATCAGCGCAAGAAAAATCATCTATCACGGTCACTTCTGCGCCGCGCGCCTCCAAAGCAAGCGCCAAATTCGAGCCGATGAAACCGGCTCCTCCCGTCACAATTGCTTTCATACTTTCACCTCTTCA
>JACQQT010000091.1 GCA_016206815.1 Candidatus Omnitrophota bacterium
CCTCTGGAAATTGCGGACCGCTACATGAAATCGGTGTTCGAAATGGCGGAAGAAAGCCGCGAGACGGAAAAGCTTTCCCAAGAGCTGTCTGCCGTCAAAGAGGCGATGGCCGAACGGCCTAAGTTTTTGGATCTGCTCCAAAATCCGTTCATCACGCGGGAGGAAAAACGTTCGCTGATTGAGGGAATGCTGGGCCCAACCTCAAGCCGGCTCGCTCAGAACTTTTTGAATCTGTTGGTCGATAAAAACCGAATTGATCTTTTCCCCGCAATCATGGATCGATTGCATCAAGCCATGAATCAAAAAAGGAACGTCGAGGAAGCCGTGGTCGTCTCGGCCCGCCAACTCCACCCCAGCATTCTTCAACTGATTCAAAAAGCGCTCGAAACCGCAATCAAGAAAAAAGTTTTAATCCGCACCGAGCAAGACTCGGATCTTTTGGGCGGATTGCAAATCCGTTTTGGAAGCCGTTTGATTGACGGATCCATCCGTGCCAAGCTGAACGCGCTCTATCATCAACTGAGCAACGTAAAGGTATAACGATGTTAAAACCGGAAGAAGTCACATCTGCGATTAAAGCGGAAATCGAAAAATACGAAAAGAAGCTCAAGATGGAGTCGGTGGGCTATGTCCTCCAAGTGGGAGACGGCATTGCCCGTGTCTACGGCTTAGATGAGGTGATGGCGGGTGAATTGGTTCAATTCCCGGACGGAACGAACGGCATGGTATTGAATTTGGAAACCAACAACGTTGGGATCGTGATTTTAGGGTCCGATGAAAATATCAAAGAAGGAAGCCTCGTCAAACGAACCGAAAAAATCGTTCAGGTGCCGACCGGCAAAGCGCTCCTGGGGCGCGTCGTGAGTCCGCTCGGAAAACCGCTGGATGAAAAAGGCCCGATCGCAACCAAGTCGTTTCGCCCGGTGGAATGTATTCCGCCGAACGTGGTGGGCCGCCAGCCGGTGAAAGAACCGCTTCAAACCGGCATCAAAGCCATTGATTCCATGATTCCGATCGGCCGCGGCCAGCGCGAACTCATCATCGGAGACCGCCAAACCGGAAAAACGGCCATCGCCATTGATACGATTGTCAACCAAAAGGGTCAGGACGTTTATTGTATTTATGTCGCCGTCGGCCAAAAATTATCCTCCGTCGTCCAGCTGGCAAAAACCTTGGAACAGCAAGGCGCGATGGATTATACGACGATTGTGATCGCTTCTTCAGAGGATCCGGCTCCCCTTCAATACCTGGCTCCTTACGCCGGATGCGCCATGGGCGAAGAATACCTGTATACCGGAAAACATGCGCTGGTCATTTATGACGATCTGTCAAAGCATGCGCAAGCCTACCGGCAGCTGTCTTTACTGCTCCAGCGGCCGCCGGGCCGAGAAGCTTACCCGGGCGATGTGTTCTATCTCCACTCGCGCCTCCTGGAACGTGCGGCAAAACTCCGCGACGGCCAAGGCGGCGGATCGCTGACGGCTCTGCCGATTATTGAAACGCAAGCGGGTGATATTTCCGCTTACATTCCGACGAACGTGATTTCAATTACGGACGGCCAAATTTATTTGGAAAGTGATCTGTTCTACTCCGGCGTCAGGCCGGCCATTAACGCCGGGCTTTCCGTTTCCCGCGTCGGCGGAAATGCCCAAACCAAAGCCATGAAGCAAGTGGCCGGCATGCTCCGCTTAAGCCTTGCCCAACACCGGGAACTGGCTGCCTTCGCGCAATTGTCGGCAGATCTCGATAAAGCGACGCGCGACCAATTGACGCACGGCGACCGGATGGTGGAAATCCTCAAACAAAATGTGTTGAGTCCCATGCCGCTTGAAAAACAAGTCCTCATCATTTTTGCCGGCATTCATGGCTACTTGGATGATGTCCGGCTGGATCTCGTCAAAACGTTTGAGTCTGAATTCCTAACCTTTATAGAGAAGAACTACGGTGCGGTTGAGCACGACATCCAGCGCCAAAAGATCATCAACGAATCCACGGAGAAAAAGCTCCGGGAAGCGCTCGTGGCTTTTAAAAAGGAATTCGCAAGCAAACACTTATGATCCTTTCGCTCAGGCAAATCCGGCGCCGGATCCGCAGCGTCGAAAATACAAAAAAAATCACGCGGGCCATGGAAATGGTGGCGGCCGCCAAGCTGAAGAAGCTCGAGGATCTCCTCAGGCAATCGGACCGCTACCTCGGAGAGCTCGGGCGAATTCTCGAAACGCTGGTGCGGGAAAAACCAATCCTTCACCCCCTGCTCGAGAAACGAACCGTAGAGGCGGATTCGAAACCCGCCGCCCCTACCCTTATTTTTTTGATCACCTCCGATACAGGCCTCTGCGGATCCTATAATGCCAATGTGTTGGATCACACAAAACAATTCATCGAATCGGCGGTAGCGGGGGCGCGGCATGCCTCGCCCCTCCGTTTTATGACCGCGGGAAAATATGGAACCAACTTCCTGAAACGCCTGGGCCGGCCGGTTGAAAGGTCTTTTGCCGTCCCGAAACCTCAAGACATCGACGGATTTATCCATGAAGTCACACAAACAACCGCTTCCGAATTTACAAGCCGCCGTTCGGACCGCGTTGTTTTCATTTATACGAAAGTATTTTCGTTGGGATCGCTGAAACCGGCGGCGGAGACGCTGTTTCCGATTGAATCTTCCTCCCCCCATCCTAACCTTCCCCCGCAAAGGGGGGAAGGAATTAGAGTTGATTACATCATCGAGCCTTCTCTGAGCGAGGTTTTAGATCTGATGGTTCCCGAATTTATCGAGGCTGAAATCAGCAGGTTCGTCAAACACTCCCTCGTCGCCGAACAGGCTTCGCGCATGATGGCGATGCGTCAAGCGACCGACAGCGCGAAGGAAATGATCGATTCCCTGACGCTCGCGCGGAATAAAGCACGCCAGGCTGCGATTACGAAAGAATTACTGGAAGTCGTCTCGGGTTCCCGGGCGCTTCAAATGAAATGATAAACGGGAGGACTGCATGCAAGTAGGTACGGTGGTTCAAGTGATTGGCCCGAGTGTTGATATTCGGTTTGAATCGGAGCATCTGCCGAAACTTCTAAACGCCGTTAAAATCGAAGACCGCGAGCGGAAGATCGACCTGACTCTGGAAGTGGCCCAGCATGTCGGCGACAATGTCGCGCGCTGTATCGCGCTGGCCTCAACGGACGGCTTGGTGCGCGGAATGAAAGCCGCCGACACGGGAGCGCCGATTTCGGTTCCGGTCGGAGAGCAAACTCTGGGAAGAATTTTTAATCTGCTGGGCAACCCGATTGATGAAAAAGGGGCGCTTAAAGAAATTAAAAAGCGTTACCCCATTCACCGTCCTGCCCCTGCTTTTGACGAATTGTTGCCCGTCACCGCCGTTTTTGAAACCGGGATTAAAGTCATTGATCTCTTGGCGCCGTACCCCAAAGGGGGGAAAGTGGGTTTGTTCGGAGGTGCGGGAGTCGGAAAAACCGTTATCATTATGGAGCTGATCCATAATCTTGCCACCGAACACGGCGGTGTTTCGGTCTTCTGCGGCGTAGGCGAACGCACCCGCGAAGGAAACGACCTCTGGCTTGAATTAAATGAATCCGGGGTCGTCAATAAAACAGCGCTTGTCTTCGGCCAAATGAATGAGCCGCCCGGGGCAAGACTGCGGGTGGGTCTGGCGGGTTTAACGATGGCCGAATACTTTCGAGACGAAGCTCATCAGGATGTTTTGGTGTTCATCGACAACATTTTCCGATTTGTCCAAGCCGGCGCTGAAGTATCCGCGCTCCTGGGCCGCATGCCCTCGGCAGTCGGTTATCAACCCACGCTCGGAACCGAAATGGCGCAACTGCAAGAACGCATTGCTTCGACAAAATCCGGTTCCATCACCTCCGTGCAGGCCATTTATGTTCCGGCGGATGATTTGACCGATCCGGCACCGGCCACCACCTTTTCGCATTTGGACGGCATCACCGTTCTGTCACGCCAGATTGCGGAGCTTGGAATTTATCCCGCGGTCGATCCTCTGGATTCAACTTCCCGAATGCTGGATCCCAGAGTGGTCGGCGAGGAGCATTATAACGCCGCCCGCCAAGTCCAAAAAATTCTTCAACGCTACAAAGACCTGCGCGACATCATCGCGATTCTCGGCATCAACGAGCTTTCCCCGGAAGATAAAGCGACGGTTGCGCGTGCCCGGAAGATCGAAAAATTTCTCTCACAGCCTTTTTTTGTCGCCGAGCAATTCACCGGGCGGAAAGGAAAATACATTAAACGTGAGGAAACCATCCGAGGATTTAAGATGTTAGTCAATGGCGAGGTGGATCATATTCCGGAACAGCATTTTTACATGAAGGGTTCGATCGACGAAGTATTGGAAGAGCATGAACACATTTCAATTTGAAATCATTACGCCTGAAAAAGTTTTCTATACGGGTTCGATCCGCTCGCTGGTCGCGCCCGGCACGGAAGGTTATTTCGGCGTCCTGGCTCATCACGCACCGTTAGTGGCACGTTCCGGCGGCGGAAAATTGAAAGTTCAAGAAGCGTCCGGAGAACGCTTTTTTCAAGTCGACCCCGGTATCGTGGAGGTTTTAAATAACCGCGTCATTTTTCTCACCCGCCAAGCCCATCAAATTGCCTGAAATGAATCACTTGGAACCCATCTTCTTTTACGCCTTCTCTCTGATTGCAGTTCTCGGCTCGGCCATTGTGGTTGCCAACAAGCGTCCTGTCTACGGCGTGCTGGCGTTAACCGTTACGATGCTCGCGCTCTCAGCCCTGTTCGTACTTCTGAAAGCCTATTTTGTGGCCGTCATCCAAGTACTCATCTATGCGGGGGCGATCTTGGTCCTTTTCCTCTTCGTCATCATGCTGCTGGGAATGGCGGCCGTGGAGACCTCCCAAAGACAGCGTGAAACGAAAAAAGAGGCTCTCTTTTTAGAAACGATTCGAATTTTAAAGATTCTTCTCCCCATCGCATTTTTTACGGAATTAATCATTTTAACTCTGGCCGCAAAAGACGCGGGAATCGGCACGAGAAATTTGGTCGGGACCGTCGAAGCCATCGGCCAGGCTCTGTTTACAGATTACCTCCTTCCTTTTGAATTGGTCTCCGGAATCCTGCTGATCGGAATCTTCGGAATCGTTACCTTAACTCAAAAAGAAGAAGAACTGTCATTACGAGGAGGCCCGAATGGGCCGACGAAGTAATCCCTGAGATTGCTTCGCCCGCCGCAATATATTGGCGGGCTCGCAATGACGTGCAAGGTTAATATGACACTCAACCACTACTTAATTACAAGCGGCATTCTGTTTGCGATCGGCGCCTTCGGGGTGCTCGGAAGACGCAACGTGATTATCATTCTGCTTTCGATTGAAATCATGTTGAATGCCGCAAACCTCTCATTCGTCGCATTCGCTTCCCATTTGAACGATTTGGGCGGACAGGTGATCAGTCTTTTTGTGATCGCGATCGCCGCAAGTGAAGTGGCGATCGGTTTGGCGATTGCGGTCATTCTCTTTCGAGAGCAAGGAACGCTGGATCCCGAAAAAATGAACTTGATGAAAGGGTGAAATGACTGCGGCCGCCTCAGCCTGGTGGATTCTTTTCTTTCCGCTCGCTGCCTTCCTGCTGATCCCGCTCATCCCGGAAAAGAAACGGACGCTCGGAGGCTGGCTGGCCTGCGCGGGCATGTTCTGCGCTTTTGCTCTGACCGTTAAGATTGCCTGGCCTATTTTTGAGGGCCAGCCCTTTCATTCGTTTCACGCTTCGATCGAATGGATCCTCATCCCGAATCTGCAATTAGAGTTCGGCGTGTTAATCGATTCCCTCTCCGTTCTGATGCTGTTAGTGGTGACCGGGGTCGGAAGCGCGATTTTTTACTATTCCCTCGAATACATGGCGCAGGACGAAGGATACCGGCGGTACTTTGCCGGCCTTTCGCTTTTTGCTTTTTCCATGATCGGAATTGTGATTTCCGCCAATTTGCTCCAACTTTTCATTTTTTGGGAATTGGTGGGGTTAAGTTCCTATCTCCTAATCGGTCACTGGTACCAAAAAAATGAGGCGGCGGACGCAGGCAAAAAAGCGTTTTTAACCAATCGTGTGGGCGATTTTGGATTCTTGATCGGCATTTTGCTTTTATGGACTTTCTCGGGTGCGGAGGCGGCCCGTTCGCTCAACTTTTTGAACCTGAATGTCACGATTCCCGCCTTCGCTCAAGCATCGGCCTCGCATGGCATTTGGATCACCCTCGCGATGCTGCTCGTTTTCTCGGGCGTCCTCGGAAAATCCGCTCAATTCCCCCTGCACGTCTGGCTGCCGGATGCGATGGAGGGCCCGACCCCTGTGAGCGCTCTCATTCATGCGGCGACCATGGTGGCGGCCGGTGTTTACCTATTGGCCAGAACCTTTCCGCTGTTTTCACTTTCCCCCGCCGCACTTGAAATCGTTGCTTACCTCGGCGGTTTTACGGCTATTTTCGCGGCCACGCAGGCAATCGTCCAAAACGACATCAAACGAATTCTTGCATATTCCACCTTGAGTCAACTGGGCTATATGGTGATGGCCATCGGCCTCGGAAGTGCGGCCATCGGAATGTACCACTTAACGACCCACGCCTTCTTTAAAGCCCTGCTTTTTTTGGGAGCCGGCAGCGTGATTCATGCAACGCACGAACAAGACATTTGGAACATGGGAGGACTCGCGAAAAAAATGCCGGTCACTTCCGTTACTTTTTTCATCGCTTCTTTTGCCTTGGTCGGCTTTTGGCCGGCCAGCGGTTTCTTCAGTAAAGATGAAATTCTCTCGCTTGCGTTTTTGGAAAATAAATTCCTATTCTGGGTCGCTGCCTTCACAGTCTTCCTGACGGCTCTCTATATGAGCCGATTGATTGTTGTCGCTTTTTTGGGAACTTCCAAAATCAGAAAAAAACTCCATGAGCCGACCCAAAAAATGCTTCTTCCGCTGGCGGCGCTCGCGGTTCTTTCTCTCATCGGAGGTTTTCTGGGGATTCAAAATATCCTCTCGCCTGCCTCGCATTCATCTCACGAAACTCCCGTTTTTGTTGTGGCGCTTGCGACTGCTTTCGGAATTTTGGGTGTTTTGGCGGCATGGTTTTTTTACCGGTCATCCAGAAAAATACAAAACCGATTCCAAACGGCGTTTGCGCCGATTCGTGAAATCCTCGTGCGCAAATACTACATGGACGATTTGTATGATCTCCTGCTTCGTTATATTCAGCAGCCGTTCGCTCAATTTCTTTCGTGGTTTGAGCGAAAGGTCATCGTCGAGGGCCTGGTGAATCACACGGCTGCGTTTGCGGCTTTTTCCGGATTTTGCCTGAGAAAACTCCAAACAGGCCGGATTCAAACTTACCTGTCCGTCTTCTTTTTTGGGGTCGTCATCCTGGTTTACTGTTTCACCATCGCGAACTTGCATCCATGATCACTCATTCGATTGTTCCCTGGTTTGTTTTCATTCCGCTGCTGACGGCCGGTCTCATTCTCCTGATTCCCAACAACCGGAGCCGCCTCATCTATCGGGTTTCGGTCGCCGCAAATGCCCTGACACTGTTTCTGGCCGTCGTTGTCTTTCTTAACTTCGATTCTCATCAAAGCGGCTGGCAATTTGTGGTTCATCGCCCGTGGGTGAGCGCCCTTGGGATTTCTTACCACGTCGGTTTAGACGGGATCGGCGTCGTCATGGTGCTTCTCCACGGCCTTCTTTCCTTTTGCGGGGCGTGCGTGTCGCGCTCGATTGACCGGAACATAAAATTATATTTCACTCTTTATTCCATTCTGGTCGCAAGCATTTTCGGGGTATTTACTTCACTCGACATTTTCTTCCTCTACCTTTTTTACGAAATGGCGGTGATCCCCCTCTATCCCCTGATCGGAATATGGGGAAGCCAAAACCGGGAATACGCCGCGATGAAGTTAACGCTTTACATTTCACTCGGAGCCGTGCTTGCGCTCGTCGGATTGCTTTCCATTTATCTGGCTTCCGGACTCCAAACCTTTGATCTGGTCGTGCTCAGCGAACAAGCGAAAACGGGACTTTTCTCCCGCCAGTTTCAGCTCTGGTGCGCCCCGCTCCTGATTTTCGGTTTTGGCGTGATTGCCTCGCTCTGGCCTTTTCACAGTTGGTCACCGATTGGTTATGCGGCAGCGCCTACCGCCGTCAGCATGCTGCATGCGGGCGTGCTTAAAAAACTCGGGATTTTCCTGATCATCCGGCTGGTCCTCACCCTTCTGCCGGAAGGCGCGCGGTTTTGGATGCCGCTGGTCGCCGTCCTTTGCATTGTCAATATCCTTTACGGCGCCTGGGCGGCGATGGCGCAGAACGACATGAAATTCGTCATCGGATTTGCCAGCGTGAGCCACATGGGCTATGCCTTTCTCGGCATTGCGGCGCTCAACCAGATTGCGTTGACCGGAACGGTGTTTTTCATGTTCGCGCACGGCATCATGGCAGCGCTTTGTTTCGCTTTGATCGGATACATTTATGATCAGACCCACACCCGAATCATTCCGGAACTGGGCGGACTGGCCAAACAAATTCCGTTTATTGCCGTGTGTTTCGTGATGGCGGCGTTTGCGTCCAGCGGCCTGCCGGGATTCGCCAATTTTGTCTCGGAAATTTTAATTTTCTTCGGCGCTTGGGAAACCTACCCGCTTCTCACGGTGCTGGCGATTTTCGGAATTGTGGTCACCGCCACTTATATGCTTCGAATGGTGCGGCATGTCTTTTACGGAGCGCCAAACCCCCATTGGGAGAAATTAAAGGACGCAAAGGCGCTGATGATCAAACTGCCTTACGGTCTGCTGGTAGCGGTGCTTCTTGTGTTTGGCTTCTGGCCTTCTTTTCTCTTGAATGCGATCCGTCCGACGACCGAAGCCCTGCTCGAAACACATCATTCTATATTCCTCACTCAAGCCAAACATGATTCCGCACTGTCGGTGGGAACAAGACAACTCTCTCACTTGGCACATTACCTTTACCACGGCTCAAGAAAAGAAAACGCATGAGCGCGGCAACCATGACCTCCTCCTTCTGGATTCTGTTAGCTCCTGAAACAGGTCTGATCGCGCTGATTTTGCTGGTGCTTGGTTTGGATCTCTTCACAAAATTAGATCAGGCCAAACTCATTCTCTTTTCGATCCTTGGGCTTTTCCTGCTCTTCGGAACGCTCGTCTTCGTTTGGCCCCTCCGGGGAAATGCCCTGAACGGCTTATTCCAAGTCCACGCTCTGGCAACCTTCTTAAAATTTATTTTCCTGGGAGCCGGCTTGCTGACGCTTGTGATCACAAAGGAATTTACGAAAAATCTCGGGAACCGTGCCAGTAATTTTATTCTGTTGATTCTGCTTTCCGTTTTAGGCGCTTTTTTCCTTGCCTCAACCAATGATTTAATCTCTTTATTTATCACCATCGAATGGATGACGCTCTCCCTCTACATTTTGACGGCTTTTCTCAGAACCGATGCCTATTCGCTTGAAGCGGGAACCAAATACCTCGTGATGGGAGCCTTTTCCTCGGCTGTTTTTCTGTATGGGATCAGCTTTATTTACGGAACGGCCGGAAGCATCCGGTTTGAGGCGATTCGAGAAGTGGCATCAAGCGCTCATCAAAGTCCACTTTTTCTGTTCGGTTTCCTTCTGATTTTGTCGGGAATCGGCTTCAAAATCGCTGCGTTTCCCTTCCAACTATGGGCGCCGGATGTATACCAGGGAGCGCCGACTCCCGTGACCGCTTTCCTCTCCGTTGCTTCCAAGACTGCCGGTTTTACAGCGCTCGTAAAAGTTCTTTTCGCCGTCATCGGCCCGGACGCATTGAATTGGTCGGCGGTCATTGCCGTCATTTCGGGAGCGACGCTTCTCTACGGAAATTTGGGAGCTTTAGCTCAGACCAATATGAAGCGGTTGTTTGCTTATTCCAGCATCGGGCACGCCGGATATCTATTGATGGGAATTGCCGCCGGTACGTCATTCGGCTTGCAAGGGACTCTATTTTATTTGGCGGCTTACGCGATCTCAAACCTGACGGCTTTTCTCGTGATCGTCATCGCCAACGAACACCTCGGAAGCGGTGAAATTATTGCTTACCGCGGCTTAGCGAAAAAGTCCCCGTTTCTTGCCGGCAGTTTCTTTATTGCGTTGCTCTCACTCGGAGGAATTCCCCCATTGGTGGGGTTCTTTGGGAAATTTCTGGTGCTTCAAGCGGCTGTGTGGAAAGGTTACCTTTGGCTGGCCCTGCTGGGTGCGGCGAACGTCATTGTCTCACTTTACTACTATCTTTCGGTCATTAAAGAAATGTACTTCAAACCGCCTGTTCAAAATGCCGAGCAAATTCAACTAGGCATTCTTCCTCAATTTTCACTCGGGTTTCTCGTTGCCAGTATGGTCGGACTTGGAATCTTCCAAGCACCTTTATTTTACTTTGCCCATGCTGCTGCCCAAACGCTTTTCTAAAAGCAAAACCGGCGCTGAGGGGTGGGAGGCTGAACCTCAACGCCGGTTTTTTTGCTCTTCCGCGGACTACTCACTTTCAGAAAAGGGGCGGACAGGAAATATTGCCTGTCCCTTTTCTTTAAACTTAACCAAACAGGTAGATGAAAGAGGCGCCGACCGTATCCTGATTTTGAGCGGTCCCCCCGTCAAAAGCCGTTTTTGAATCCGCGTTGTCATGACGGTACTCTAAGCGGGTCAGAAGATTCTTGTACACCTTGATGTCAGCCGTATAAGTCATCTCCCACAATTGATTGAGAGCTGCGGTTCCGGTCCTCGCACCTTGGTCATCCCAAAACTGTTCCCAGCGAGCTGCCAACGTGAGCCAATCGTAAAGATCGTACTTGGCATAAAGCGCGTAGCCTTGCCAATCCGCCGGCCCGCCTTCAAGAGCAGGGCTTGTCTTCCCAAGCCGCTCTTCAGTGCCGAAATCAAAATTAGCCATTAAGGTGAGTTTGGGGAGATCGTTGGGAAGCGGTACCCAAGTCGCAACGGTATCAAAAAGATACCTCTGATCTCCCTGGTCTTCAACGATCTGCGAGCCCACCATGAAGTTTTGCGCAATCGAAAAATTCTCAGACGGCGTCCACTTCACCATGGCTTCAATATCTTTAAAGTTGTTATTGTCAATCACATTATCCCAACCGTTCACAAGACCAAGACCGGTAGTGATCTTGCCGTCAAGCCAATTATAAAATGCCCGTATGCCCGTATGGGTAAACGGAATGGCGTTATTGAACAATAAGCTGCGCGAAGCATTCCAGTTCATATAGTTTTCAATGACTTCCGCTCCGTGCAAAGTCGCAAACTTACCGACCCACACGGTCAAACCAGAGCCGATCGGGGCTTTTAACTCCACAAATGCTTCCTGAATGGAGAACTCATCCGTGCCGCCCAGAAAGCCGGCCGATTCAATCACCTGCGCATCGGTGCCGTACGTAAATTCCGTCGTGAAACCCACACCGCCGGCTTCCGGAGCCGGCCGCTTGATGTTCAGTTGGATATTGTTTACATCAAACGTGTTCGATTCGCGGTCGAAAGAACGGAGCGTGCTGTTCCCTGTCGCATTGGTACCACCCGCCGGAGTAGGCGGCGTTCTGAGATTCCAATTAAACGAAGTGTCCACAAAACCGCTCAACTGAATATCCCCGCCGTCTGTTCGAAGCACGCCGTCCCCGGGCTCACCGCCCGTCGGCGCCGCAACGGAAGCCGGCTGCTGGGTACGTTCCGCTTGATCCACGCGGCCTTCCAGAACATCTACCTTCTTGCTCAGTTTGGTCACGGTCTCAAGCAGCTCTTTATTTGTTTTTAAAAGCTGATCAAAAGCAGCTTGCGAAACATCGGCCGATCCGGCCGTTGCCCCACAAAAAAGAAATGCCGTGAAAATCGAAAGGATTTTCACGGCCAAATTTTTACGGCTCGCGAGATTCATAACACCCTCCCTTGTAATTGTTTTGCGTTGTTCATAAAACATCTGACTTGTTTGAAAATACAATAAACAATACGTTAAGTTACTTACAAGCGCCATGCCAACTTTTTGATTCATTGCACACAATCGGCAGATAGGGAATAAAAAAGATTAAAAAAGAGTGTCCGGTGAATGAAAAAATGGCGACGGAACTAGAATGACTACATTTTTGTAAAAAATACTTCGGAATTGTATGACTATTCAGCTGTTTTTTGTTCAGTGGAAGCCGGGACGGAACCCTCTTCCTCAGGCAGCGCCGTGCCTTGCTGGAGACATGCTTCCAGTGCGTTCAGCTCGTTTTGGAGCACATCTTGGAGGTCGTGCCGGCTCCCATCGCCTAAAACAACCGCGTACGGATCCCCGCTCATGCGGGAACCGCTCGCAACTTGAGAGACAAAATCCTGGGCCGTTTCGACCTTGACATGCCAGCGTTTTTCAAGACGCCTGAGTTTCCACCTTAAAAACTCGGCCGACCCAGGACCCGAATAATGAACCTGATTCCGAATGAACACGAGGTTGGAGGTTCGAACCCGTTCAATGAGATAATCGATTTTCCCTTCTTCCGTCGTCAGATCTCTGGTGGCATAAAATTTCCGAACCAAGGCCGGAATCTGGGAACGATTCTCGAGACAGACGGGCGTTCCATCCAGCGCCATCCCCTCCAACAAAGCAACCTTCTCGGAAGCGCAACCTAAACACAAGAGAAACAAGATAAAAAATGCCGGTAATTTTTTCATTTTTCCAGACTCCCTGCTTACTTTCCTCGTTTTACCTTCAACAGCGCAATTCCGGCCGCTTCCTGAATGACAGGAACTTGTGAATGAGCTATGTTTTCCAACTCACCATGAAGTTCTTTTAAATCAAGTTCTACGATTAAAAAGATAGCGCAGACGATAAACCACTGATCCTGAGACTCAAAAAATTCGCGGATTACTCCTTCCAGATTTTTCTTTTCCTTATCTTCCCATTCCGTGCCGTCAAATACAACATGCAAGGCGCGTACCAGCTCCGGCTCCAGGATATTTTCCAATAACTCCAGCGCGTTGGCAAGCACGTGCTGGTCGGCCTCAATTTCAACCAGCCGGTCATAAATCAAATGGATCATGCCGGTATCGTAAATTAAACCCAAAAGCCGAAAAATGCGCTCTAAACTCTCCTGGCGCAGGGCGTGAAGGGTGGCCAGCAAATAATCTTCTTCCGGATTTGAAACGGAGGTCCGTTTTTTGTACTCCCTCAGGGCCACCAAAAGAGATTTGTAGGTTTTGGCCTCGACCATAATTTCTTTTTTAATGATCCATTTGTTGAATTCCCGTTGCTCCCCCCTGGCCTTGATGCGATTTAAGGCACGAATTAAATCAAACCGAATGGCCCGATCTTTGACGGAAGCGATGCTGTTCAGCAAAATATCCACCGCTCCTTGGGTTCCCAGGGTCGTCAAAAGCAAAATGGCTTTGCGTTTGACGGGCGCGGATTCCTCGGGATCGCTCAAGCATTCTGAAATTTTAAGCAAACTTTCCTGTTCATATTGACGAAATAAAATTTTCAGATCCGCTTCCCCTCCGCGTTTTGCTCTGAGAATTTCAAGCAAACGTCGGTCGAAAAAGTCGTTCTTTTCGGGGGTATCTCCGTGAAATAAACGGTTTAAATTAACGCCTTTGAGCTCCAAGGCCTCATAGCGAATCATCTCCTCCACCAGTTTCCGAATGCGCTTGACATCGCGCGCGCTGGAGTGAAACGCAAGACACGCGGCCGCAGATATTTTTCTCGTGACCGAAGACCGGTGCGTTAGAAACGCTTTTAACCGCTCGAAGGAGCGTTCGCCCTCCAAATGAACGAGGACGTCGGTCGCCTGCATAATCGGAGGATGCAAGGTCCGGTCCATGGCTTTGGGATTCGAGATGAGTTTTCGAATCGACTGCACGTATTCATCCCGCACAAACCACACTGCCAATACCCATAGCGGGATCAACAGCAGTACGATCAGTCCTAACCTCTCATCCGATATTCCCAAAAGCGGCGTGATCAAAATAATCATGAAACCTGCAACTGTCTTTGAAAAGCGGTACGCCAGCATATCAATCACCGGTTTGATCCGGTAGCGAATGCGGCTTGGGATGGGAAGATACAAAATTTCTTTGCCCAGCTGATTAATCGAATAGTTCATACTCCCGTCGTAAATTTTAACGACGGAGGCAAGACCTAAAATCGGAAAGAAAATGGTGGCAACGGAACCCAACGCGAGCCCAACGGGAAGCAACAGAAGCGAAATGCCGATCCCAAGATGCCTCAGAGCATAACTGGCAACCACCAGCTGCAAAAAGAAAGCAATCCCGTTTAAAAACGCCCAAAAACTGCCGAAAAAAGCGGTGCGCGCATTTTTTTCCAGAATGGAGATTTCGACGACCGAATTAAATTGGTTGTCCACGATAGTGGAAGCGATTTTTGCGATCATCACCAAAACAGCAATCAAAAGCAGATAACGGGACCCAAAAAACAATTTCCAGGTTGACTTCTCCGGCAAAGAGGATGAAGAGATGCTTTTCTTTTTCCTGATTTTCTCCTCTTTGCCCTGAACATGTTCGTATTTCCAAATTAAGTTGATTAAAACTACGCACAAACACAGAAACAAAGCGGCCAGGAGAAGCAGATTTTCCGTCCCCATCCGTTCGGCATAACGATTCGTGATCAACCCCCCGAAAATCCCGCCCAAGCTGCCGCCGCTCACGATAAAACCGAACAAGCGCTTGGCCTCCTGAGGGTTAAAAATGTCGTTTGCCAGCGTCCAGCATTGGGTGACGATCGTAATGGAGTAGGCCGCGACCCAAAAGTAAAAGAGGTAAGACATCCACTCAAGATAACCGGCCTTAAAGAGCGCCCAAAAAATAAGGATGTTCAAAACAAAAAATCCGACCGTGACGGAAAATAGCGTGTTCTTACGGACAAGCCATCGGGAAAGCTGGACGTAAGCAAACGTAATTAAAATTAAAAAGATGCCTTCCCCCACATAGGCATAGCGGAGACTTTCGGCGCCGTGCACGGTCAGGAAGAGAGAGCTTCGGACGGGTTTTAAAATGTAAAGCGTGGCGATGGTGAAGGCAAAATAAAGAAACATGAGGAGGGCTTTTCGCCATTCCTCACGCCTGATCCTGACAACCGGCTGGATGAAGCGGGTGATCAACTCAAGCATGTATCAAAATCAGCCAAAAAGATTAAACCCCATGGCTGATTTCAGAAACTGCAAGGGAAGAATCTTGATTGGCTTTGGTCAAAACAATTTGGAGCGGAGGCGTACTCCATTCACTGTCAGAACGATATTTTGCTTGTACCAGAAAGGTAATTCCCTCCCCCTGCCCGATGGAAGCAATGTCAAACGGGAAGGATTCGCCTGTGAATTCCTGAAGGGGGCCCTCATGCCGCTCGCCCTGCTGATTCTTCGTCACCCATTGATAACGGTAATGCGCTTCCTCGGATTTCTCGAATCCGTACCGAACGGCCAAGTCCGTAAAGCGGATTTCATACATGCCTTCTTGGGTTTCAAAGAGGCGGATTTGATCCAAGGGTGCGAGATGGGAAAACCAATAACGGGCGATGATGTCACGGCGCGTGATCAAAATCTCGGAAAGTATCTTCGCATCTTCCGGATCGGAAAAATCGGCACTCTCCACTACCGTCCGGATATCTTCATCGGTGAAAGACATCAACGTTTTGGCCGCCCAAAACGCATCCGACGGCGTGAGGCGATCAAACACCGGGTAAGGCAGCTGGGTTTTCCATTTCTTGGGATCAAAGTTGAAATTATCAAAATAACCCAACGCGGGATAGGCAATTTTCCGCTGAAGGGTATCCCACTTTTCTTCCCAGGGTTTTTCCACCACTTTCAAAGTCGGCGTGGCTTTCCCGACGGCATACCAGTCTACAATATGTTCATAACCGGCTGCCGGGACTTTTGGATGAGAGGCCGCGCTGCCCAAGGTAGAACCAAAGTCAAGCAGGTAGTGTTTGACATAGGTTTTGCCGTCGTCTGCCGTCATCACATCCAAGGTATTGCCTTCCCTGAGATCGTAATGATTGAGCCAGGAACCGAAAACTCGGAGCGAGCGAATGGAACGGCGATCCTCGTGTGGAATGAGATCGTCCGGGTCTGCTTTCCGCCGGCTTTCGAAATCCATATAGCCTTTTCCGTGAGGGATTATTTTGCTCGCCGAAGCGCGAAGGATGCCTCCTTTGAATTTCGGGATCCGCTCCAACAATCCTCCCAATGCTTCCTGTGTCAAAGGCTGCTTAAAACCATTTTCATCATAGTAGGTCGCTTTTGGGTCGACACGCAAAATTTCGGGATTAAAATGAACCAAGTAGTACTCCGGAACATGATAACCCAGGGCGTAAAAGAATTTGTGCGAAATAATCTCTGCCGAAGTGGTCATTTCCGGATGATCTTTCGGATCAAACTTAAGAAGGTATCGGTCCCCTTTTTGATCTTGAATGAAGAAACCGGCGCTGACGCCCTCCACTTTTCCTTTGTAAACGGTCCAAGACCCGCTTGGATCCGGTCCGTTTCCGGTGGAAGGACCTTGTCTTAATTCGGATGAGGAAAGCCGTTTCCGTCCGTGGCGATTCACGAAAAAGCTGGAATCGGGTACTTCATCATAAATATTGACGTCCAGCGCTCCCTGTTTTCGGAAAAGGAGCCGATCCGCTATCTGATCAAACCGAAGCAGGCTCGCAATCGGCTCGTAAAAAATCCGATCAAAAAATTCACGATAAAAAGCGGTTTCCCGATCTTGAATGCGCTGGTCTAATTCTCCGCCGGATGCGGCGAAGCCGGCGGACGCCGTGCACAAAAGTACGGCGGCTACCAACCATGCAAACGCCCCGACTCGCACAACCAAATTTTGCTTTCTTGACTTCTTCATCCGCTTGCCCCTTAAAATGACAGCTTCGTGTGTAACCCGCTTTTCCATCCTTCGCTACCGCGGGCAATGAAACAAGAAACGAGGGTCCGGCGGCGGAACTTGAGGTTAAAACCGCCTCCGTAGGAAAATTTGAGTTCGTCAAAACCAAAATCCCCTATCTCTTCGAATACTTCTCCCACATCAAAAAGTAAAAAGGCATCCGTCCCAAAGTCACCATATTGGTATACGTTATAACGATACTCGACATTGGCGGTCACGAGACCTTCGTCAAAAAATCGGTTGTACCGATAAGAACGCAAAAGCTCGCTTCCGTCCGCAATGTCGGAACCTCCCAAACGGGCAAGGTTAAAAAAAGGAATGCTCTCTCCTCCCAGCTCCTGGTTCTTTTCTGCCGCTACCCGGAGGGCAAGAATCCGCCGATCGGAAAAAATCGAGAAAAAATGAGAGACAGAACCCGCTACTTTTAAATATTGAAAATCATTCCCGTCGACATCATGAAAATAAGAAAAGGCAAGGCTTTCCTGGCCCCCTTCCCTCGGGTCGCTTTTCTGATCCCGCGTATCATGCGTGATACGGGTCACCAGCCCGATCAAATCTCCGCCATTCACGCCGGGGATACCCGCTACCGGAAAATGTTCCTTAATTTTCCCCACACGCTCCCGGGCGCCATTGCCGATATTCATCCGCTGATAAACAAAAGCGGCTTCGCTCTCTACATTCCGAGTCAAGCGGGAGCCCAGTGCGCTTTCAAACCGTAATTCTTCCGGTTGATAAACCGACCACTCGCCCAAACTGGTATCCTGGCCGATCCCGTAAAAACTTTCGCTTGAGCTTCGCTGGTAACGGACTGCTCCTTCATGAAAAAAAGGATGAGAGGGGGTTTCAAGGCGATAATGCCCGCCCAATTCAACTGAAGTTCCGGCAAAATCTTTGTTCGGCGTCCAGCCGCCGGAAACATCAACGGAGAGATAAGGCTGCTCAAACTGAAAAAGCTTTTCTAATTCCACGCGCCCTTTAATTCCAACCGCGCCAAAGCCTCCCTCGGTAGGTGTTTTGAGCGACGGATAAACACCGCGGGAGGCGAGCTCGTCAAAGAGCCAGATGGCTTTATCATCCACATGTTTCCGCTCCACCCATTCGGCAGTTCTCCCCAAGACATAGCCGGCCGGACGAATGGGCTGCTCTAAAATACGCGCGAGGAGTTGATTTCGGTCTCGCTGGCGCACCGTTTCAATTTGATTTGCTTCCGGATATTTTAAAACCGAGAGGTAAGGGTCGTAACCGATTTCTTTTTCTGCAAAACCGGCGGAGGGAACGGCCAAGAGAAAAGCCATCAAAGCAACAAAAATAAAACTCACTCTTTGGCTTCTGCAAATTACTTTTGGCATCAGTGGTTTTTCCTATCTTCTTTGGAAAACAGCTTGATGTGCCTGAGACGGTAAAGAGAAGATACCATTTTTGTTTTCATTTGTTCAAGTTTATTTTCACGAAACGCGCCATCCGCTTTACCGTGCTTCCGGGCAAACGCATAAACGTAGGACTTCAAATGACCGTACTGAAAAGGGCGAAAACCGTATGATTTCATTTCTTGATAGGCTCGATCCGCCGGCCAATCCTGGTGGAGAATGCGCCAGCAAGCCAACGCGACCCCCGTGCGTTCCTGTCCGTGTTTACAATGTACCAAAATCGGCCTCCGTTTGGGCGATTGAATCAACTCGACCGACTGCGCAATTACCTCCTCAGACGGTTCATCAAACCCGCTCCAAGGCATCCGAATCACATCGATCCCCAACCTTTCCAACCGTTCCTTTTCCGCCGAAGCTCGCGGCTCATGGTCGTCAAAATTGAGAACCGTCTTAATTCCGAGCATCTTTAAAAGGGGCACGGCCTCTTCAGAAAGCAGCCCGCTGCGATAGACATCGGGTGAAGTTTCATGAAAATTATAAGCCGCTTTCTCAAGCGCTTTGAGAGCTGCCTCTTTTTCTGAAGAGGCGTAACCCGATCCCGCGTTCCCCCCTATCAATAGAAGCCCCGACCACAAAAAAATAAGCAGAAAAGGCTTTCGCATCTTAACCTTATCCATCGGCTTGATTGGAGAAAAATTTAACACATCATCTCATAATTCAAAGGCATCTTGAATCAAACGCATCTGGCGCCCGTTGGGTGTCAAATCAACCGCCAATACGTCAAAACGAACCTGAACATCTGCTTTTCGAAATCGGGTCAAATACCAAGATGCCAATCGGGCTAATTGGTTTTTCTTGCGCCCGTCCACCGCCTCCTCAGGCAGCCCGAAGCTTGTATCCTTTCGCGTTTTGACTTCGACAAAAACCAAAACATCGTCATGCCTGGCAACGATGTCAATTTCACCGATCGGAGAGCGGACATTTCGCTCGAGGATTCGATAACCCTTTTTTTTCAAATAAGCTTCCGCCAGCGATTCACCGAGCTTTCCGGTTGCTTGTGCGGAAGGCTTCGGGCTCATGAAAAATCCACCGGATATAAGCGGGCGACCGGTCCAAAACTCATTCGGTGAATGGGGGAGGGCCCGTGCGTCTCTAATGCCGACAGGTGCGCGGGCGTCGGATAACCTTTGTGAGACCGGAAACCGTAATCCGGATATTCGAGATCGTAAGAAGTCATCATTTCATCCCGAACCACTTTTGCAACGATGGAGGCTGCCCCCACCGAAATTAACTTTTCGTCCCCTCCGACCACCGGCATCTGAGGGAGCGGGAGATCCAGTTTTAAATGTCCGTCAATCAGAAGGAAATCGGGCGTGACAGAAAGTGCAAGGACGGCTTTGCGCATGGCCAATAAAGAAGCCCTCAAAATGTTGATCCGGTCAATTTCCTGCTCGCTCACAACGCCAATGCCGATGAGCGTAGAAGTAATAATATTCCAGAATAATTTTTTCCGTTTGGCGGGAGAAAGTTTTTTAGAATCTCGTATTCCCTCGAGATGAAATGAACGAGAAACGAGGCAGGCAGCCGCGACAACGGGTCCGGCCAACGGCCCGCGGCCGACCTCATCCACACCGGCGACCCAGCAAAAGCCTTCCTCGTGCAGCGCTGATTCCAGCCGAAGATGCCCGTTTTTCACATCGGAATTGAGGTTACGAAAACCCGATTGTTTTTACGCTCGCCCGCCGCGTCTTTCCCGAAGATGATAAAGTTTGGCGCGGTGCACTTTTCCTTTTGTAACCACTTGAATCTTTTCAACCTGAGGAGAATGGGTGAGAAAAACTTTTTCTACCACATCGTCCCGCACCTCTTTCAACACCGTAAACGTGGCGCCCATTCCCCGGCCGCGTTTGCGAATCACTGTCCCTTGAAAAATCTGGACGCGGGTTTTATCCCCTTCCTGAACTTTCAAATGGACCTTGACCTGATCTCCGACTCGGAATTCAGGCATTGATTTCTTTAAATAATCCTTTTCGATCAACTCAATCTTCCCCATCCCGTTAGATCTCCTTTGTATCAAAGTTTTTCATCACGATTGCGGCTGCTTCGAAAGCAAATCCGGACGAAGCCGTTTCGTCAAACGCATCGCTGCTTTGGCCCGCCACCATTCTACTTCCCGATGATTCCCTGAAAATAAAACCTTAGGAACCTTCCACCCTCTGAAATCTCTTGGACGCGTATACTGCGGGAAATCCAGAAGTCCGTTGATAAACGATTCGGATTTGAGCGAATCCTTGTTTCCCAAAACACCGGGCACCCATCGGATAACGGCATCCATCAAGCAAAGTGCCGGTAATTCTCCGCCCGTTGTCACAAAATCGCCGATCGAAATTTCTTCATCTACCAAATACTGATGGACGCGCTCATCCACGCCCTCATACCGCCCGCAAATAAAAATCAAATGACGCTTTCGAGCCAGCCGTTTGGCCATCGACTGCCGAAACACCTTCCCCCGCGGTGAAACCAAAATCCGCCAGCCGCCTTTTCCGATTTTCTGAAGACAATCAAAAATCGGCTGCGTCATCATCACCATGCCGGCACCGCCACCATAAGGCCTCCCGTCGCAGCTTTTGTGCCGATCCAGCGCATAATCCCGCAGGTTGTGGACTCGGATTTGCACCTGACCCCGCTTTTTTGCCTGCTTGATCATGGACTCATCCATTGGTCCCGCTACCAATTTTGGAAAGAGCGTGAGGATATCAATTTCAAGACGCGGGTGTTTCATAGCTGATCGGGCCGCTTACGAGCGCTGTTGCTTCAAAAGACTTTTTACCGTCGCAGACGGTTTGGCGCCTTTCGAAATCCAATCCTTAATTCGATCGGATTTGAGCTCGATGCGGGCCGGATTCCTCCGAGGATCGTAATAACCCACTTCTTCAATGAACCGCCCGTCCCGCGGCATTTTTGCATCAGCCACCACCACCCGCCAATGGACTTTCTTCTTGGTCCCAAATCGTTTTAATCGAATGCGAACAGCCAACGAACCCTCCTTTGTCTTTGTCAGAATGACGTTATTCCTTCTCCCGTTTAATGGAAGCTCCCAAAGCGGACAATTTTTCCTCAATCCGCTCATAACCCCGGTCCAAATGATAGACACGGTGTACTTCTGTTTTCCCCTCTGCGGCAAGCCCCGCCAGCACTAAAGCAGCGCTGGCCCTTAAATCGGACGCCATCACCGGCGCGCCGCTTAAATGACTCACGCCGTGAACAATGGCGCTGGATCCCTCCAAAAAAACTTTGGATCCCATTCGATTCAGTTCGCTCACGTGAATAAATCGATCCGGATAAATCTTTTCCGTGATCACGCTAATCCCGGGTGTCAGCGTCATGAGTGCCATCATCTGCGCTTGCAAATCCGTCGGGAAACCCGGATACGGCAGCGTCGTCACTTCGACCGGTCGGAGCAGGCCGTTTCTTCGAATGCGAACCGTGTCCTTCGTTTTACTCACCAGAACTCCAGCCTGCCTTAATTTATCAAGAAGCGCATGGTTGTGTTCCGGATTCGAGTTGCGGACGGTGACATCTCCGCCCCGCGACATGGCGCTTGCTACCATGAAAGTCCCGGCTTCAATTCGGTCCGGGATGATCCGGTGCCTGGCTCCCCGAAGCTTCCTGACTCCTTCGATTTCAATCAGATGGGAGCCTTGCCCTTTAATCTTCGCCCCCATTTTAGCCAGAAAATCAGCTAAATCAACTAGTTCCGGCTCGCAAGCCGCATTCTCAATATAAGTCGTTCCGCGGGCAAGTGTTGCAGCCATCATCACATTGCCGGTGGCAAGCACCGAAGATCCATAACTGCCTCCTAAATAAACATCCGAAGCACGAAGCCCTTTGGAAGCACGGGCTTTGACATAACCATGTTCAATCGTAATCTCCGCTCCGAGCGCTTGTAATCCCTTGAGATGAAGATCAATCGGCCGCGAGCCAATGATGCAGCCGCCCGGAAGCGACACTTCTGCTTGCCCCAAACGCGTCAACAGAGGTCCTAAAACGCAAACCGAGGCGCGCATGGTACTCACCAAATGATAAGGAGCCACCGCTTTTAAACCAGTGCCGGGTTTGATTTCAAGAGTTCCGCTTGTAAAATTAACTTTTGCCCCCAACACCCGCAACAAACGCATCATCGTTACCACATCGCGCAAGTTGGGCACGTTTTCAATGGAAGAGGTCTCTTCGCTCAAAAGCGCCGCGGCCATAATCGGAAGGACCGCATTCTTAGCCCCCGAAACAAAAACTTCTCCTTTCAGTTTTTGTCCTCCCTGAACAACAATTTTATCCATGGGTGCTTCCTAAACGTGCCGAGATGATTCTTTTAATTCTGCCGTCATCTTTAAAAATTTTGATTTCCCGGAAACCGCTGTCTTCTAAAATTTTGAAAACCGCCCGATCTTGTCCGAATCCGATTTCAAAAAATAAAAACCCGCCTCGTTTCAATCCCATTGTAGCATTTCGAGCAATCCGTTTAAAAAAAGAAAGACCGTTTTCGCCTCCGTCTAAAGCAACCTCGGGTTCGAACCGGACTTCGGGCTGCAACCGGCTAAGCTCGGAGGTGGTTAAATAAGGCGGGTTCGAAACGATGGCATCAAAAGCAAGGCTCGAGATGCCATCCCAAAGATCCGTTTGTAAAAACTGAATATTGTCTTGAACTTCATTCCGTACCGCATTGCGTCTTGCATAATGAAGCGCTTGATCCGAAATGTCTGTCGCGATGATCTGCCAGTGGCTCCGTTCTTTTGCTACACTGATTGCAATATTCCCCGAGCCGGTTCCGACATCCAAAATCTGTAGGGGCGGGCCTCCGTGCCCGCCCGTTTCCTCATCTAATGTACGCAAAACGATCTCCGCCAAAATCTCCGTCTCGGGCCTTGGAATCAAACATCCCTCTCCCACTTCCAAGACCACATTGCGAAAAGGAACGCTTTTTAAAAGGTACTGGAGCGGAAATCGATCCGAGCGCCGGCTTAAAAGTTTCTGAAATTCCTCTGCATGCGCCGGCTTGATTGCTGCGTCGGGTTCGGCATAAAAGGAAAAACGCGGCTGACCCATCACGTGAGACAATAAAAACTCGGCCGAAGTCCGGGCTTCGGGAACTCCCGCTGCTTCTAGAAAACGAGCGCCTTTCTTCAGACACGATGAAATCGTCATCTCGGCCTCTTCGCCGATAGCCATCGCGATCATAACGCTCCCAACTTTCTCAAACGGTCTTCTTTGGCGAGCGCCTCGATCAATTCTTCCAGATGGCCGTCCAAAATATCGCTCAGCGAATGAAGCGTAAAATTAATCCGATGATCCGTCACCCGATTATCGGGAAAATTATAAGTTCTGATTTTCTGGCTCCGGTCTCCGCTTCCCACCTGTTTCTTGCGATTCTCAGAAATTTCGCGCGACTGTTTTTCCTGTTCCATTTCCAATAGCCTGGCCCGAAGCACGCGAAGCGCTTTGGTTTTGTTCTTCAGCTGCGAACGTTCATCCTGACAGCGAACGATCATTCCCGTCGGAATGTGAAAAATTTGGACCGCGGAATCCGTCGTGTTGACCCCCTGTCCGCCCGGCCCGCCGGAGCGGCACACTTCGATCCTGAGATCTTCCGGTTTTAAATTGACTTCCACTTCATTGGCTTCCGGCAACACGGCAACGGTTGCCGCAGACGTATGAATGCGTCCGCTGGCTTCCGTTTCGGGAACGCGCTGAACCCGATGGGTTCCGCTCTCAAAACGGAATTTTTCGTAGGCACCGCCTCCGGAAACTCCGAAAATTACTTCCTTTAGCCCGCCCTTGCCGGACGGATTGGTATTGATCACTTCAATGGCCAGCCCATATTGAGCCGCAAAACGGGTATACATGCGGAACAGGTCACGCGCAAAAAGCGCCGCCTCTTCTCCGCCCGTTCCCGCCCGTACCTCCACGATAATATTTTTATCCAGATTCGGGTCCGTTCCGGCCAAAAGTTTTCCCTCTAAAAACGTCTCGAGCTCCCGGCGTTTTGTAAGGAGCTTGGATTGTTCCTCCCGGTAAAGCGCCAACAACTCTTCATCCTTTGTCTTATCCCTCAAAAGCGCCTCGACGTCGGCAAGCTCTTTGGCCACATTCTCATACTCGGAAAATCCTTCGACCATCGGCCGCAACCTGGCTAATTCCTTGGAATAAGCTTGATACTTGGGCCGATCTTTAAAAAGGTCGGGCTCAGCTAGCTTGGTTTCCAGTTCCCGAGCGCGCGAAGCGATTTTCCGAAGTTGTTCGACCAGCATGGGGGAAGTGAATACGGGTTACCGTCGTTTCCTGCCCTGGGTGGAAACTTTCCCGCCGAATTTCTTCCGGAACTTGTCAATGCGGCCGGCGGTATCAATCAATTTCTGGCGGCCCGTAAACAACGGGTGACAAGCTGAGCAAATATCGACCGAAATCTCAGGTTTCGTACTTCTGGTTTCAATCACATTCCCGCAAGCGCATCGAATGACGGCGGGGCCATAATTGGGGTGGATTTCCTTCTTCATGAATCGCTCCTCACTTTTCTGCTTTATTGAGACTCATTAAAAATTCGGCATTCGTCTTGGTTTTGGCAAGGCGTTCCAAAAGAAGCTCCATCGCTTCCGTCGGATTCAGTTCGTTCAACACTTTGCGCAAAATCCAAACCCGATTCAACTCATCCGGATGCATGAGCATATCTTCTTTTCTCGTATTGGACTTCTTCACATCGATCGCAGGGTAAATCCGTTTTTGAAACAAGTTCCGGTCCAGCTGGAGCTCCATATTTCCGGTGCCTTTGAACTCTTCAAAAATAACTTCATCCATTCGGGAACCGGTATCGACCAAAGCGGTGGCGATAATCGTAAGACTTCCGCCCTCTTCGATATTCCGCGCTGCCCCGAAGAACCGCTTCGGCTTGTGAAGGGCGTTGGAATCCACGCCGCCTGAGAGAATTTTCCCGGAATGCGGAACCACGGTGTTGTAAGCACGCGCAAGCCGTGTGATGCTGTCGAGCAAAATCACGACGTCGCGCTTGTGCTCCACGAGCCGTTTTGCTTTCTCAATCACCATCTCCGCCACTTGAACATGCCGCTCAGCCGGTTCATCAAACGTGGAAGAAATCACTTCTCCCTTGACCGAGCGCTGCATATCGGTCACTTCTTCCGGCCGTTCATCAATCAACAGCACGATCAAGTATACTTTCGGATCGTTCTTCGTAATGCTGTTTGCGATTTTTTGCAACAAAATCGTTTTTCCGCTGTAAGGCGCAGCCACAATGAGACCGCGCTGGCCTTTCCCGATGGGCGCCAAAAGATCCATCACACGCATCGAGAGTTCCGAGGGTTCTGTCTCCAGCATCATCCGCTCATCCGGATAAAGCGGGGTGAGGTTGTCAAAAGGAATTTTGTCCCGGATCGCTTCCGGCGCCTCATAATCGACCGCTTCTACCTTCAACAGCGCAAAGTAACGCTCGCCTTCCTTCGGCGGGCGAATTTGGCCGCTGACGGTATCTCCGGTCTTCAAATTGAATTTCCGAATCTGAGAAGGAGACACATAAATATCGTCCGGGGAAGGCAAGTAGTTGTAATTGGGCGAGCGCAGGAATCCGAAGCCGTCCTGGAGAATTTCGAGCACACCCTCTCCAAACATCACGCCGGACTGCTCGGCCTGGCCCTGCAGAATCTTGAAAATCAGATCCTGTTTGTTCAGACCGACCGTGTCCCCGATTTTAAATTTCTTTGCAATATCGTGAAGTTCGGAAACCTTTTTCTTCTTCAGCGCCGCGACGTCCAACAAGCCTTCATGGCCGCGTGTGACGTCCGCTTCGCTGTACCGCTCTTCTTCCACCACTCCGCCCTTCCGATTGCTTCGATGCATATGTTCTCTTGCCATAATTTGCTCCTTGCTCCTTTTTATTTCTTCTTTAAAATGAACGTTAACTTTTCCCAAACCCGCTTCGTTTGTTGAATCAACAAACGTTTAGAACCTAAATTATGAATGCAAAAATCAGAACGCCGTTTCTTCTCCGCTTCCGAGAGCTGCGCCTTGAGCCGGGCGCGAATTTCCGGGGCGCTAAACCCTTCTTGCCTGAGTCTTTTCGTGATATTCTCACGGCCTGCCACCACCGCAACCGTGACATCGCAGAAACGATGAAAACCGGTTTCGAAAAGAAGAGGCACTTCCAAAATAATAATTCCCCGCCCAACCCGCTTTAAAATCGATTTCACCCTCCGGCCTACATAAGGGTGCACGATCGCCTCCAGCCGTCTTCGTTTGGCCGGATCTGAAAATACTTCTCCGGCAATGGTCCGCCGCTTCACAGTACCCCGGATCCGAAAAAGCCGCTTCATTTTCTTTCCGACGGGGTGCGTCGGACGAAATACTTCGTGGGCAATCCGATCGGTATCAATCACCTGGCGGGCCCCCAACTTGCGGAAAATCCGGCCGACGGTACTTTTGCCGCTGCCAAAACTTCCGGTCACTCCCACCACCAAACGTTCTTTCACGCCTTGAACCAACTGTCCCCTACCGTGACGTCCGCTCGGAGCGGAACCTCGAGCGGGTAAGCATTTTCCATTTTCGTTCGGACCAGCGATTGCAATTTGTCCAATTCACTTTCGGCTGCATCAAAAACAAGTTCGTCATGAACCTGGAGAATCATCAAGGAGGTGAAATTTTTTTGCTGAAGTTCGTTTTGAATTTGAATCATCGCAAGCTTGATAATATCGGCGGCGGAACCTTGGATCGGCGCGTTAATGGCCGCGCGCTCGGCAAACTGCCGGCGGTTGGGATTGTGGGAATGAATATCCGGAAAATAAGAACGTCTCCCCAAAATGGTGGTGAGAAAACCGTGCTGGCGGGCGAGCTCCTTTTGAGCTTCCATGTATTCCTTCACCTTGGCATAGCGGAGGAAATAGGAATCAATGAAAGCCTGGGCTTCGCTCACGCTGGTCGACAAACTCTGTGCTAATCCAAAGGCGCTGACGCCGTAGACAATGCTGAAATTAATCGTTTTCGCAACGTTCCGCATCTCGCGCGTCACATCTTTGGGAGATACATTGTAAAGAAGGGTAGCGGTAAATTGATGAATATCCCGATCTTCTTTGAATGCCTGAGTCAAATTTGGATCCCCGGAAAAATGAGCGAGCACTCTTAATTCCACCTGAGAGTAATCGGCGGATAAAATTTTGCGCTCTTTCGCGCGGGGGATAAAAGCGCGCCGAATTTGTCTTCCGATCTCCGTTTTGATCGGAATATTTTGAAGATTGGGGTCCGAACTGGAAAGTCTTCCGGTCGCGGTGGTAGTTTGATTAAAAGAAGCATGAATCACGTGCGTCTCGGGATGAATCAGTTCCGGAAGTGCGTCCACATAGGTAGACTTTAATTTTGATTTTTCTCGATATTCGAGCAACCGCTTCGGGAGTTCATAACTTTGCGCCAGCCGCTCCAACACATCCGCATCGGTCGAGTAACCGGTCTTGGTCCGCTTGATAATGGGAAGTTTCAGCTTGGTAAATAGAATATCGGACAATTGCTTGGTGGAGTTGATATTAAATTCCGCGCCCGCTTCACGATAGATTTCCGAGGTCAACCGGTCCAAATCTTCTCCCAAGCGCCTGGACAATTCGGCTAAAAATTTTTGGTCGATGGCTACACCGTTCATTTCAATCTGGGCCAGCACGCCGAGCAGCGGGATTTCCACCTTTTCAAACAACTCATTTAAGCGGTGAACCCCGAGCAGTTTCTGAAGCGGCTCCACCAATCGAAAAACGCAATCGGCATCTTCGGCGGCATATTCTGAAATTTTCTCAAGCGGAACCTCAGCCATTGAAATCTGTTTTTTGCCGGTGCCGATTAAACTCGCGATATCAATTTTCTTGACTCCCAGATACTCAAAAGCAATGTCGTCCAGATTGTGGTTCAGTTTCAAAGGATTCACCAGATAGGAAGCAATCATGGTGTCAAAGAAAGTGCCGCGAAGTTCAATCCCATGCCGTTTGAGGACAATGAAATCATATTTAATATTCTGGCCGTATTTGGCAATCCGCTCATCTTCGAGAACAGGGGCTACCCTCTTTTTTACTTTGCCCCAATCAAGCCCCTGACCTTGATGATGGGGAAGGGAAACCGGAATATAATAGGCTTCCTGAAATTTCACTGAAAGACTCATCCCGACCAGATCAGCCTGCATCGGTTCCGTGGACGTCGTCTCCGTATCCACCGCTATGGCGTTTGCTTTCTCCAACTGTTTGATGAGTTTTTCAAGATCGGCTGCGGTTGAAATAATTTTGTACTTCCTTTTTTCCTCTCCCGCCTCACCGGAAGGCGTCAGCTCTTTCAACAAACTCCTGAATTCGAAATGTTTGAAGAGTTCGGCCAGCCGTGCTTCATCGGGAGGCTGCATCTTCATCTTGGCGAAATCCGTCTCAATCGGAACGTGACAATCAATGGTGGCTAAATCCTTTGAAAGATACGCCACCTGTTTGTTCTCCTCCAACGCCTTCTTGCGGGCAATTCCTTTCACGCGATCCAAATGTTGATAAACGCCTTCCAGAGAACCATGCTCGCAAATCAGCTCAACCGCGGTCTTTTCTCCGATGCCCGGAACGCCCGGAATGTTGTCGGATTGATCCCCTGCCAAACTCATGACATCGACCACACGTTCGGGCCCAAGACCCCCGAAACGTTCTTTCACGTGCTTCCGATCCAAGATTTCTTCCTTGTAGGTATTCAAAATTTTCACCCGGTCATCCACAAGCTGCAACGCATCTTTGTCGCCCGTCACGATCAAAACTTCGAGCCCTTCGGCTTCTCCCTTTTTGGCAATCGTGCCCAACAAATCGTCCGCTTCATAGCCCGGCTGCTCAAAAATGGGGATCCGACAGGCATGAATGAATTCTTTGATATGCGGCATTTGTTCGATTAAATCATCCGGCATCGGCTTCCGGTGTGCCTTGTACGCTTCATAGCGCTTCAGGCGAAACGTCGGTTCTTTCCGGTCAAAACAAATTGCCGCATAATCCGGCGCCTCTTCCCGCAGCAATTTGCGAAGCATGGTAATAAAACCATAAATCGCGTTGGTGGGTTCGCCTTTTGAATTGGTCAGTTCCCGAATTGCATAAAAAGCCCGGTAGCAAAACGACTGTCCATCAATCAATAAGAGGCGCCCTTTCATCAGAGGAGCTGAGTGTCAAAACGGTTTGGATATGGTTTGATTTTATTCTTTTATGGGATTATTAATGATTCTCAAGAATTCATTGAAGGGACCGCCCCGCCTTATTTCACAGCAGATTGGGGCTTGAAAGGATTGATCGCCTGTCTTAACGGGAGATAACGTACCGTAAAAAGAACGATAAATCAAGCATTTTTTAGCAGTTATTTCTTGGTAAACATGCCCCGGCCCTTGCCGGGTGAGCCCGCCTGATTGGCTTGCTGCATAAATTGGGCGGGATCGTAAGAC
>JACQQT010000087.1 GCA_016206815.1 Candidatus Omnitrophota bacterium
GAAGAAATCAATCCCTGCGAGTTAGATTCGCTTTCACGCGCGATGAATCAATCGTTCCGCCGGCTCAAGCGGCGAAACGGATTTCGGGTGGAGCGGCATTTCCTGCAATTGGAGGGTCTCTGCGGTGCCTGTCAGACTTAGGATGGCAATTTTATGGGTGGCTCTGAGTCTCATCACCCAGCCGCCCGTTTTTGGAGACGATTTCAAAATCGCAGCTACCATCTTTCCCGTCGCGGATATCGCAAAACACATTACCGGCGAGACGGCGGAGGTGCTGACGCTTCTACCGTCCGGTGCAGATCCCCACATTTTTGAGTTGACCCCGCAGCTCATCAAGCGCATAAGCGGCGCCGCCTTGATTTTAATGATCGGGCACGGTTTTGACGATTGGGTCAAAGCAGCGGGTGAAAGCGTTCCGGGTGCACGCATCGTGAGGGTGGATGAGGGAATCGACCTGATCGGCACAGAGGACGGGGAAGACCCTCATTACTGGTTGTCGTTTCGAAATGCGCGGATCATCGCGAAAAACCTCACCCATCTGATCTCCGAACTGGATCCCAATCACGAGTCCCAATATCAAGCCAACCTGGAAGTTTACCTTGAAGCCTTACGGGAAGCCGATGAGGCCGCCAAAGCGATGCTCGCAAATCTCAAGATTCATGAAATTGTCACGTTTCATAATGGATGGCAATATTTTGCAAAAGATTTCGGATTAAAGATTTTGGCGGTGGTCGAAGCCTCTCATGGCGAGCCGACGGCGAGGCACCTGGTCCGTTTAACCGAAACCGTTTCCCGGAATCGTGTGCAGGCTCTTTTCATCCAGCCGGCGGTTTCAAGAAGCGTGGCAAATTCTTTGGCGCACGATTTAAACTTACGTTTGTATCAACTGGACCCCTTAGGATCCAATCAGCATCCGGATTACATTCATTTGATGCTGGCCAACGTTCGCGTTGTTCAGGAGGCGCTTGGCAATGAGTAAGCCCATTATACGCGTCGAGCATCTCACGGCGAGTTACGACGGTCAGATTGTTTTAAACGATCTCAATTTTTCGATTCAGGAAGGAGCAATTGTCGCAGTGGTGGGGCCGAACGGTTCCGGAAAGACAACCCTCATTCGGGCCATTTTGGGTTTGGTACCTTACCAGGGCCGGATTTGGGTGGATGAAAAGCCCGTTCGGGAGGTGTTGGGAAAGATCGGATATGTTCCCCAAAAGTTTCAGTTTGATAAAACCATTCCGATGACAGTCGGAGAGTTTTTAAAACTTTCGTTTCGGGGCATTCCGCATCGGAAAATCAGGCATGTTCTTTTGGAAGTGGACATGAGACAACACGAAAAAGTCCCAATCGGAACATTGTCCGGCGGACAACTTCAGCGTGTTTTGATTGCGCGGTCCCTTCTGAACGATCCGGCCATTCTGCTTTTGGACGAAGCTACCAATGAGATTGATATCGCAAGCGAGCGAAGTTTCTATGAGATTGTGTCACATCTCAATCAAATCCACCAGACAACCGTGATGCTCATTTCCCATGAAATTAACATGGTGTACCGGTTTGCCAGCCAAATTATTTGTCTCAATCGGGATCTGATTTGCTTTGGAAAACCGAAAGAGGCCATTACCAAGGAAGTGCTTGAGCGGTTGTATGGCCGGGAAGTTCATTTTAAAGAGCATCAGCACTAAAGTGAGAGCACATCGTGTTTGAGATATTCCATTACCCATTCATGCAGCGGGCGTTCATCACTGGGATTTTTTTAGCAGCACTTCTGGCTTATCTTGGTGTGTTTGTCGTCCTGAGACGAATGGCTTTCTTCAGCGATGGGATTGCACATGCTTCGCTGGCAGGGGTTGCCGTCGGTGTTCTTTTGAGTTTGAACCCGTTGGTGACGGCGCTCATTGCGAGCGTGATTTTTGGCGTCATCATGTTTTTCCTCGAACGGAAAACAAATTTATCTTCCGATACGGTGATCGGCCTTATTTTTACCTCCGGGATGGCGCTGGGCGTTTTGTTGATGAGTTTGAAACGTGGGTATCAGCCCGAATTGATCAGTTTTCTATTCGGAAATATTTTAATGATCCGGCCGGCGGATTTGATCCTCATCGTCGTGTTGAGTTTGCTCACGGGGATTTTTCTGGCGGCCAATCACAGACGAATCACGCTGCTGGCTCTGGACCGGGAAATGGCTTATTTGGCCGGCGTGAATCCGGATTTTCTTCATTTGGTCATGTATGTGGTGCTGGCCATGTCCGTGGTCCTGGGCATCAAAATTTTAGGCGTTGTTTTAGTGAGCGCGCTTTTGATTATTCCGGTTTCAATTTCCAAATTGATCAGCCGTTCTTTTCGGAGACTCATGATTTGGAGTATCATCCTTGCGGAACTGATCGTTTCAGCCGGTCTTGTTTTTTCTTATCTATTGGATTTACCGGCGGGAGCGGTGGTGGTGCTGACGGGCGCCGCCGTCTTTTTGTTGGTTTTGACCTGCCGCAGTCTTTTCCAAAAGGAGGTCTCGGGATGAATCAGCTTCGGATTTTTTAAATTTTGCCGAAGCATTAAGTATATGACAGACGCTCAGAAACAAACCACACTCGAAGTAGCCGAAGAAGCGCGTGAGAAGGAGTGGAAACACCCCAGTTTTCTCGGGAGTCTTTTTCTCGGCCGCGTCCGTTGGGACATGGTCCATCCCTATCCTGAACAGGACGATCAAGACCGGAGAAAAGGGGATGAGATTTGCGGGAAGGTCGGCACTTTTCTCAAAGCGCATTTGGATCCGGACGAAGTCGACCGGACGGGTGAAATTCCGAAAAACGTGATTGAAGGATTGGCCAAGCTCGGCTGTTTCGGAATGAAAATCCCGGCCGAGTATGGTGGTCTTCATTTGTCGCAAACGAATTACAATCGGGCGATCCATCTGGTCGCCAGCTATTGCGGCTCTACGGCCGTTTGGCTTTCTGCTCATCAGTCAATCGGCGCCCCGCAGCCGATCATGCTGTTTGGCACGGAGGAGCAGAAGAAAAAGTACCTTCCGCGATTTGCTCGGGGTGCCATCTCTGCTTTTGCGCTGACGGAACCTAATGTGGGGAGCGACCCCGCCACAATGACGACCACCGCAGTTCCCAATGACGATGGCAGTTCTTATACCTTAAACGGGGAAAAATTGTGGTGCACCAACGGGCCGGTGGCGGATGTGATTGTCGTCATGGCTCAAACGCCCCCTAAAATTGTGAAGGGACGTGAGAAGAAGCAGATTACCGCTTTCATTGTGGAAACCAATTCACCGGGCGTGAAAACGACGCACCGGTGCCAGTTTATGGGGCTTCATGGGATCCAAAACGGGCTGATTCGATTTCAAAACGTGAAAGTCCCAAAAGAGAATATTTTGTTGGGGTTGGGCCAGGGATTAAAGTTGGCTTTGGTGACTTTAAACACGGGTCGTCTGACGATGCCCGCCGCTGCTACTGCGGGCGGGAAGTGGTGTCTTGCCGTCACGCGCAAGTGGGCCAATGAACGGGTTCAATGGGGGGCGCCGATCGGGCACCATGAAGCCATTGGGTCAAAAATTGCGCAGATGGCATCTACCATTTTTGCGATGGATAGCGTGACCTGGCTTTCGGCTGCTTTTGCAGACAAGAAAAACGTAGATATTCGGCTTGAAGCGGCAGCTGCAAAACTGTTTTGCACGGAAGCGACTTGGCGGATCGTGGACGGAACCGTTCAAATTCGCGGCGGACGCGGTTACGAAACAGCCGATTCACTTCGAGGCCGCGGAGAGGAAGGAATTCCGGTAGAACGCGTGATGCGGGATGCGCGCATTAACACCATTATCGAAGGGACGAGTCAAATCATGCGTTTGTTTATCGCCCGCGAGGCACTCGACCCGCACGCGAGGCAGATTTTTCCGCTTTTAAGCCGGCATGTGAGTTTTCCCAAAAAGCTGCAATTAATCGCAAGCCTTATTTTTTATTATGCGGGGTGGTACCCCAGTCTTTGGATCGGCCGGCCTTTTCAGGAGTCGGCAAAGGGCATGCCGCGGGCGCTTAAGCACCATGTTGGTTTTGTCAATCGAATGAGCCGCCGTCTGGCGCGGGATTTATTTCATGCCATGATGTTGTATCAGCAAAAGCTTGAGAAAAAGCAGCGTTTGCTCGGCCGCGTCGTCAACATCGGGACCGATTTGTTTGCCATGGCAGCTTCCTGTTCACACGCTGCGCTGCTGGTGAAGAAAAATCCGGCAGATCAAAGCGCGGTTGAGCTGGCAGATTTATTTTGCCGGGACGCGCGAAAACGAGTTTTAGGGCACTTCAAAACCTTGTTCAAAAATCATGACGCGTATGCTGACCGCGTTGCCCGCCGCACGCTGGAGGGAAAGTATACGTGGCTTGAGAACGACATCATCCCGCCTCATTAATCTCCCGTTGATTTTATCACCCGATCGTTTTAAACTCGTTTTTCTATGGAACTGTCTCCTTTAGCGCTGTTTGGTATTTTGTTAAGCGGTCTTGCTCTCAATCTGACTCCCTGCGTTTATCCCATGCTTTCGGTGACGGTCGCTTTATTCGGCAAAGACGGAAACCGGTCTTTCGGAGCGGCTTTTCGGAAGGCGCTTCTCTACGTCAGCGGGATCATTTTAATGTACAGCACGCTGGGTGTCGTAGCGGCGCTGACGGGCGGTTTCTTCGGAGCTATTCTCCAAAACTCCCCGGTTCTTTTAATCATCGCTTTTTTAATGTTTCTCCTGGCTTTGAGCATGTTCGGCCTCTATGAAATTCAGGTGCCTTCCGAATTTTTGAATTGGGCGGGAGGAAAACGAAGCGCAAGCAGTGTCGGCATTTTTATTTCCGGTCTTTTGGTGGGCGTGTTTGCGGCGCCTTGCGTCGGGCCGCCGATTGTGGCACTTCTCGCGCTGGTCGGACAGTCGAGCAATCCATTTTCCGGTTTTCTGGTATTCTTTGTATTGGCTTTGGGTTTGAGTCTTCCGTACTTCATCTTAGGCACATTTTCGGGACTGCTTTCAAAACTTCCGAAATCCGGCGAATGGCTGGTTTGGGTGAAAAAGGTCTTTGGCGTTGTGTTGTTGGGACTTTCGCTTTTTTATCTTTCCTTGTCACTCTACTCGGATTTTCTTCCGCTCGTGGTTCCGACAGCGTTGGCGGTTGGAGGTGTTTATTTGGGATTTTTCGATCGCAACGGTGACCAGGTAAAAGCGTTTAAACACTTCAAACGATTTGCGGGTACCGCCGCTGTTTTGGGGGCTCTTTTTCTTCTTTTTGCAAAGCCGACGGAAGGTGTGGTGTGGGAAACTTACACACCGGAGAAACTCGCGCTTGCGGCACAGGCAAAGAAACCGGTCGTGATTGATTTTTTTGCCGATTGGTGTCTTCCTTGCCACGAATTGGAACGTTATACGTATTCCAATTCCGAAGTGATCGATGCGCTCACACCGTTTGCAAGGTTGAAGGTAGATGCCACCAATCCAAACACGCCGGAATCCCTGGAGCCCGTCAACCGATTTGATGTCGTCGGGGTGCCCACGGTACTGTTTCTGGATCCAAACGGAAAGGAAATTGCGGGAACGCGGATTACGGGGTACGTGCCGCCCGCTGAATTTTTAGAAATTGTGGATACGGTTCATGATGCGGCCGAATGAAATTGCAGGGCTCATCCGACAGGCGGTACCGGATGCCGCGGTCGAGGTGAGAGATTTAACCGGCAACGGAGACCATTTTTATATTTTTGTAGTCTCCTCTGTATTTAAGGGAAAGATGTTAATTGAACAACATCGGATGATCCAGCAGCCGCTTCAAGCGGCGCTGGATGACGGTCGTATTCATGCCGTTCAAATTAAGACCGAAACGCCCGAAAAACGGGCACAAGAACGTTCCCAGGAAGACGATTTTCACGTCATTCAATAAAGGAGATCATATGTCACAAGATGCGGTAGAACAAATCAAGTCGGACGTTCAGTCCAACAAGATTCTCATTTATATGAAGGGGACGCCCGAGGCGCCTCAGTGCGGGTTTTCTGCCGCCACGGTTGAACTGTTCAAGAGTTTGAACGTTCCGTTTGCGACGCGGGATGTCATTGCCAATCAGGCGTTCAGGCAATACGTGCCTGAATATTCCAACTGGCCGACATTTCCTCAAGTGTTTATCGGCGGGGAGTTGGTCGGCGGTTGTGACATTGTCCACGAAATGCATGAACGCGGCGAGCTGGAACCATTGGTTAAAAAAGCATTTTCAACTTAAACAGAGGCAGCTTTTAAACGGGAGGAGGTTTCCGATGGGCAAACTGTCAGTAGTTGGTTTGGGAATTGCGGGCGGTGCGGTATGGGGGGCAGGCGTTTTTTTGGTCGGCGTGATTAACCTGATCGTTCCGACCTACGGACTTACCTTCCTGTGGCTGGCGAGTTCCATTTATCCGGGTTACAAAGCAGATCCTACCTTGATTTCGGTATTGATTGGGACCCTCTACGCGATCGTTGATGGTTTTATCGGAGGAGCGCTGCTTGCGTGGTTCTATAATCTAGGGTCTTCCGTGATTAAGAAGTAGGAGGCTGGTTTTTCGGCGTTCGGAAGTTCACTTTCGATTCACTGCCCTCCCGGAGCCGTTGAATGTTGGCTCTGTGATTGTAAATCAAAAGGGCCGAAAGGAAGACGCTGATCAAAAAGATTGTCCCAAAAGAATCGATATGCCGATAAAAAACGAGGAGCAAAATCGGAAAGCATGCGGCGGCTGTAATCGATGCTAACGATACGTAACGCCAGATGGAAAAACAGGCGGACCAGATCATGAGCGCCAAAATAGTGGCAAGCGGAAAAATTCCGAGGAGCACACCTGCCGAGGTCGCAACCCCCTTTCCTCCTTTGAGCTTCAACCAAGGCGTCCAGGTGTGGCCTGTGATGGCTGCTGCACCAAAAAGAAATTGTCTTAAGACGGGCGTTAACTCGGAAAAAGCGCCTGAGGTTCCCGCAAGAATTGCGGTCACGAGCCAGCCTTTCAGGATATCAATGGCGAGGACAGCACCGCCCCAGGATTTGCCGACCACTCTAAACACATTTGTGGCGCCGACGTTGCCGCTTCCGTGTTGTCGGATATCAATGCCGCGGACGCGTTTTGCCACCAGGTATGCGGTCGGGACGGAGCCGATTAGATAGGCGATCATGAGCCAGAGGATATTTTGTAAGGAATTCATGGCAGAGGTACTATAAATAATTTGAGTTCAAAAAGCAAGTTCCGTTCAAGCGACAGAGTCAGGATGTCCCGCGGCTGAGGGGGTGCGGGATATGATTCAGGTTTGGGTGAATATGATGATCGTGTCGATGCTATTTTTTCCGACTAAGGAATTGACGTTCCAGCCGAAAGACTTTGGCCTGGCCTACGAAGAAGCATGGTGCCAGACCGAAGACGGGGTTAAAATTCACGGCTGGTTTTTAGAAGCCAAGGGATCGGACGCATGCCTGCTTTTTTTCCATGGCAATGCGGATAACATTTCCAGCCGTTTGCCCAAAGCGAAAGAGTGGGTCGAGCGCGGCGTTTCCGTTTTATTGGCGGGGTATCGCGGTTACGGGAAGAGCGAGGGAGAGATCAAAACAGGTGAAGACATCTATCGGGACGCTCGCGCCGCTTTAAATTGGCTTAAGGGAAATAAAAACTATCCGCCCCAAAATATCATTCTCTACGGCGAATCCATCGGCGCACAACCCGCCGTTGATTTGGCTGCGCAGGAAGCGTTTAAAGCGATTATTTTAGAAGCTCCTTTTACCAATTTAAAGGAAATCGCGAAGCATCACTATGGAATGGCGCCGGATTTTTTGTTAAAGGATTTTCCGCTGGACAACGAATCCAAGATGCCTCAGTTGAAGAGTCCCGTTCTGATTGTGCACGGAACGGAGGATGAAGTGGTTCCGTTTGCGATGGGAAAACGTTTGTTTGACCGGGCGCCTGAGCCCAAGCAGTTTTTCGAAATTGCCGGCGCACATCACAATGATATTACCGAAGTGGGCGGGAGCGATTTTTTTGACCGGCCGTTTCGGTTTGCGATGAGGAAATAGTTAACCTTGCGATGGGGTAGGCTTGAAATATCGGAGGAGCTCCGAGTCTGAGGAAAGCAGGAACGATGTATCTTGATGGATGGATCGTTCGTACGTTTCAAGACTTTTGACGAAACGGTAAAATTCCGGGTCCCGCCCATAGGCATCCGCATAGATTTTAGTGGCTTTCCGGTCACCTTCGCCCCGGACTTTTTGGCTTTCCTCATAGGCAGTGGCCAGGATAATGGTTTTGTCTTTATCCGTTTGCGCACGGATTTTAGCCGCTTCCTCTTCGCCCTCTGAACGGTACCTTTTTGCAATCCGCGCCCGTTCGGCGACCATCCGGGCGAAGACGCTGGCCTGCACTTCAGCCGGAAGATCCGCCCGTTTGATTCGAACATCGACCACATTAATTCCAAACTGCTTCGACAGCCCGTGCGCGTTTTTGGCGATGGTTTCCATTAACGCTTCGCGTTTCGTCGCAATGATATCCGCGAAGTCGTTTTCCGCCAGCGTGCGCCGCATTTCCGAAAATACGATATCGTCCAAGCGGGCAAGCGCGCCAAACTCATCCCGTACGGTTTTGTAGAAAAGGAGAGGGTCGTCAATCCGCCAGCGCGTCACGTGGTCTGCCAGAAGCCGTTTTTTGTCGCGCGTCAAGTATTCTCCGGGAACGGCATCGCTCGCCAAAATCCGTTTGTCAAACCGGTGCACGACCTCGAGAAACGGAATCTTCATCTTGAGACCCGGCACTTTCACCGTCCGCCGGTATTGCCCGAATTGTGTGATGACGGTTTGTTCCCATTCGTTCACGACATAGAAAGTTTGAGGAAGCAGGACGGATCCGATCAAGACGACAAAGGCAAGAATCAGGAGGGGTCGTTTCGGGTTCACAGGAACCTCCCTTGCTGGACAATTTGTGGAAGCGTCTGAGAAGATGTTGTTTGTTCTGAATCTTCCTCGTCCTTCGGCGGAGTGGACGATTGTATTCCAAACGGAAGAATGGGAAGGACGGTACTGTTTACCTTTGAGTCGACCACCAACTTTTTCGCCTGCGGCAGAACTTTTTGAATGGTTTCCAAATAAAGCCGATCGCGCGTCACTTGCCTTGCATTTTGATATTCTTCGTACAGTTCAAGAAAACGCGCCGCATCGCCGCTTGCTTTCAGAACGCGTTCTGCTTCGTAGGCTTCTGCCTCCCTGAGGATTTTTTGGGCCTGTCCGCGGGCTTTTGGAATAATGTCTTCCTGGTAACCCAGTGCTTGGTTGGTCAGGCGTTCGCGGTCTTCCCGTGCGCGGACCACCTCATGAAACGCATCCTTGACTTGATCGGGCGGGTCCACCACTTGCAGCTTGACCTCGGTTACTAAAATGCCGGATTGGTAATCATCCATCAGGCGTTGAAGGAAAGCCAGCGTATCCATTTGAATCTTCGTTCTTCCCACGGTGAGCGCTTCATCGATGGAGGTCTGTCCTACGATGCTTCGGAGCGCTACCTCGGCGGCGATATGTAAAGTCTCTTCCGGACTCCTCAGGCGGAAGAGGAATTTGGAAGGATCCCGCACCTGGTATTGGACAATCATTTGAGCGTCCACAATATTTTCATCGCCCGTGAGCATGAGAGATTCAGAGACGGCTCGTTGGCTTCTTTGATAAGGTCCCGGGTTGGATCTGAAACCCACTTCAATGCGGCGGATTTGTTCGGTGTTGACAATATTAACGGCGTCGACGGGCCAGGGAAGACGATAATTGAGACCGGGAGATGCTTTTCCTATTTCTTGACCGAACCGGCGGACGACACCCGTTTCCCCCGGGTTCACAATATAAAAACCGCTTGCCAGCCAGCCGCCCGCGATGAGCAAAACGATCCACAGAATCGTTTTAGGATCCGTCAGCAGTTTTTCGAAAAAGTCCCGGGGCGGTTCATTCGGATCCCGACTGCCCCAGTTTGGCCATTTCATCCCGTCCGCCATATTTCCTCACTATAACAAAAACAAAACGAGGCGCAAGGAGTTTATTTGGTTTTGTCGTCTTTCTAAAGGGAGTTAGGAAGCTGATTTTCCTGTTTTTAAACCAAAGCCGGCCTTCAAAGCTTGAAAATTTGGTGGTATCTTTTAATGAAGAGGGGGTGAAGAGACGGAATTTCTGTCGTCTCAAAGACCATGAGGGACCAAAAGGTAGCTTTTTTTGTCGACGACGACGCGGATTTTCTGGGGTTAATTCCGGCCTCAATTCAACATCCGCATTTTGAAGTGAGGACCTATTGCGCGGAGAACGGCTATCGGATCGTTGATGAGGTGATTAAAACATCCCCCGACGTCCTGTTTATCGATTTTACGCTTCCGCGGGTAAATGCCGGTCAAATTCTTCCGATTTTGAGGTCTGTCCAAAGATTCTCGAATCTGCCGATTTATTTTATTACCGGTTTGCCAAAGGCCGAAATTTTACCTTTTGTGAAGGCGATGGATTACAGGGGTATTTTGGCCAAGGGGGACACCTTTAAGAGAGAAGTCCTCAGAATTCTTGATGCATTGGACCGAACGGTTTCCATTTGATTCTTTTCAGCTTCCCCCCTAAACTATCCCTCAGATGAAATACCGGTGTATGCATTGCAATCATACCTTTGACCTCGGGGAGCGGGATTTCCGGCGCTGCCCGAATTGCTTTTGGACGACTTCTTTGACGCCGATGGGAGGCGAGAGTGAGGCGGAACCGGTTCCTCAGAAATCGAAATCTGCCGTGAAATTCAACGGAAAAGTTTTGGCGTTTGCACTCGGCAGTATATTTGTAGCCGGGATTATTTTTTTCCTCCTGAAAAACTGGGAATCCGCACCGGTGTTTAAGACGGATCGGAAAACGGCCGATGTGGAACCCCCCCTTCCCGTGGCGAGCCTTTTGAGCGAAGCCGAGCAAAACGAACTGGTGAACCCTCTTCAAATGACGATTCCGCGCCAACTCACCGAAGATGAGGAGGAAATTTTAAAGAAGCAGGTATCGTTCCCCGCCTCGTTTTCTCCGCAAACCTCTTTCACGGTTTGGAAAAAAGAAGACTTTGAAAAAATGCTTGTAACCGAGCAAAAGAAACGGAAAATTACGTTTGGATGGCTGTATCTGCGCAGCCTGACGAAAACATTTGAGAAGTATTATCCGGAAGCGGCCCAGGCTTATCAAAAGGAGGATTATCTCCTCGCAAGGGAGTTATTTCTGGGATCCCTTTCATTTCCCGTTTATCAAAACGATCCAAAGGTTCATCGCGCCGTTGTTTTGGTGATGCTCAGGTCTTATTTGAATGATGTGTTGGGGAAGCTGGCGGTGATCAACCAACATTTGCTGAGCCAGGAACTCTCAACGGACGTCCGCTCGATTTTCGAATCTTATCAGGCGTTGTTCCCGGTTCTGGAGCTGCAGGAATGGGATCGCTCGCTCGCATTGATTCACCGACTTCAAAATCAGATTGCCGAGTTTGAAAACAAACCGCAAGCAGCCGAGACGGGTTACCCAAGTGTTTTTGGGGAGCTTGACCTTGAAATCCAAAATGCGATTCGTGCGGAAGCCGCACCGAAACCGGAAGCCGCCGTTAGTTTGAAGGCGCTTTCGATCGATTTGAATCTGAAGGAGAAAGCAGTTCGCCAAAATACACCCGAAGTACTTTTAAAAGTTCAGAAGCAAGCTGAAGAGATTTCTCAAGCTTTGGAAGCAAAGGAGTGGAGTGTTGCGCGCCAGGGGCTTGAGTTGATCGATTTTCCTCCGGAGCTCCTTCGCCAGGCCAGGCGAAAACTCGGTTTATTGGATCAAGCGGCTGCGATTCGAGAAGCCCAGGCGAAGTAAGGCAACGGCCCGAGCCTTAAGTTTTTGGGGCAAAGAGCGATAATGTAGCACAAGAGAGGAGACCTGATTTATGAGCGAAAACGAGCAACGGGATTTAGGCACGACGGATACCGGCATTAAACCCAATGTGGAAGCGCTGTTGGCTTATCTTCTGTGTTTTGTCACCGGTTTGATTTTTGTCTTGATCGAAAAGAACAATAAATTCGTTCGTTTCCACGCGATGCAATCGATCATTGTATTCGGCTCCATTTTTATCCTGCAGTGGATCATTTCCTTTATCCCGGGCCTGGGCGTTTTAGTGAGCGGTCTTTTGTCGCTTGCCGGCGTCGCGTTGTGGATTATCTTGATGGTGAAGGCTTATCAAGGCGAGAAATTCAAGCTTCCTTGGGCAGGGGATTTAGCCGAGAAGAATGCCTAACGGTTCAACTTCGCGCGAGTTCGCGGCTCATTAAGTCCCGCACTTCCGTCTTCAGCAGATCGTAATCGTCGTCTTTGTAGCGGCCGGTATCAATCGGCGGCAGCACTTTGAGCGAACCCTCCACGCTGGCCGCCGGCCGAGCTTTCCCTTTGGAAAGCACGGCACCGGTTCCTTGAATGACAATAGGGACAATCGGTTTTTGAGTCAGGAGCGCAAGTTTAAACGCCCCGTTTTTAAATTCACCCAAATCGCCCGTTCTTGATCTGGTTCCTTCCGGGAAAATTAAGATCGACACGCCTTTCTCAAGGCACGCTTGAGCTTCTCGAAAGCTGTCTCGGATGCTCCCGTGTTTTCCCCGCTTGAGCGGAATGTAGCCTAAGAGCGACATGGTCCAGCCGAAGACCGGAATTTTGAAGAGGCTTGATTTAGCGACCCATTTGAAATGCTTTCCGAGACAGTAAAGACAGACGATATCAGCCAGACTGGCGTGGTTTGCGACTAAAACGTAAGCCGTCTTTTTTTTGATGTGGTTGAGTCCCGAGAATGTGATGTGCCACAAGGGGTTGATTCTGATGATGGACTTGCCCCAGAAATTGGCAATCCGGTAGCCCAATTCCCCATTTCGATCAAAGGGCTTCAAGGAGGCTATCAGCAGGAATACGATTAAAGTATCCAGCGCAATAAAGGCCCAAATCAAAACGGCCAAAGCGGAGCGCAAACTTTGCTGAATCTTCCGTATCATAGGGAAACTATGATACCACAAGAAGGGGTGAGGAGAAAATAGGGTCACTTATCACGGCTGGCATAATATTCGTTTTGCAGATTGCCATGGGAGGGATAGAATATGAGGGGTCAGAATATACCCAGTTGAGTAGGAGAAGGCGGCGATGCAATTTGATCTGTTTGACGAAACCCAAAATAAGGTTCTGGACGCCAAGACTTATGCTGAGTTTAAGGAGGAGCTCGTCAAGTCGAATTGCTCCAAGTGCACGCTGTCTCAATCCCGGACTCATATCGTCGTCGACCGCGGCAATCCCAACGCACAAGTGGTCATGATTGGCGAAGGCCCGGGCGAAAATGAAGATCTTCAGGCGAAGGCTTTCGTCGGACGTGCCGGTAAACTGCTTGACGAAATGATGAAAGAAATCGGTTTTGATACGAATGGCGAGAGCCTCATTATGAATGTGGTCAAATGCAGGCCGCCTGAGAATCGAGCCCCTAAGCAGGAGGAAGTGAACGCTTGCAATCCTTTTTTGAAGAAGCAGCTTGCTTTGATAAAACCGAAGATCATCCTGCTTTTAGGCGCGGTTGCTTTAAAACATGTGATCGAAGGCAAGAAAGAGTTTTCGATGGGGCGTGAAGCCGGCAGCTTTTTTGAGCACCCCGATTTCCCGGGGGTCAAGTTGATGGTGCTTTACCACCCCGCCTTTATCCTGCGGGATCCCCGAAAAAAGCCGGTGATGGCCGAACACCTCAAGCGGTTTAAGGATTATTGGGATGGTGCGAAGGCTCAATAACGTTCGACAGACGGATCAATCTGTTCTGCCCAGGCATCAATCCCGCCTTCCAGACTGAGGACATTTTGAAAGCCCTGATTTTTAAGCCACATCGCCGCATGCGCGCTTCTCACTCCATGATGACAGTACAGGACGACGGGAGTGTCTGTCTTGAGTTCGCGAAAACGGTCTTCGAGCTCGTCCATCGGAATAAGCGTCGCATTGGCCAAGTGGCAGATGTCGTATTCCTCGGGTTCGCGCACATCCACCACTTGGATGATTTCCCCGGAAGCCAGTCGTTTCTTCAATTCCTCAGGGGTAATATTCATAGAAGGCCATCAGTATATTAAGGGAAGGAGAAATTTTACAAGCCTTTTGTTTAAAGAGACTTAAAAAGGCTGATTTCCTTCTTGAACGGATAAAACGGAAGAGCTACAATGAAAACCTATTCAACTTAACAAGGGAGTGTATATGAAAATTTACAATGATATTACGGAAACCGTCGGCAATACACCGCTCGTTCGCCTCCGGCGGGTGACCGCAGGGGTGGACGCAGAGATTGTCGGAAAATGCGAATTTTTCAATCCGTTATCCAGCGTCAAAGACCGTATTGGCGTCAGCATGATCGAAGATGCCGAGAAGAAAAAGCTGATCACTAAAAACACCGTCATTATCGAACCCACCAGCGGCAATACCGGGATCGCGCTTGCTTTTGTGTGCGCCGCCAAAGGATACCGGCTGGTTTTGACAATGCCCGAAACGATGAGTCTTGAGCGCCGGATGCTGCTGAGATTGATGGGGGCAGAGGTCGTCCTCACACCGGGCCCGGAAGGAATGAAGGGGGCGATTAAGAGGGCTGAGGAATTGGTTAGCCAGAATCAAAATTCGTTTATGCCGCAGCAATTTAAAAATCCGGCGAACCCTGAAATTCACCGGAAGACAACCGCTGAGGAGATTTGGCGAGATACCGATGGAAAAGTCGATATTTTAATTTCGGGAATCGGAACCGGCGGAACCATTACCGGCGTGGGCGAAGTGATTAAACCCAGAAAGCCGTCTTTTAGGTGTGTCGCCGTAGAACCGAGGGAGTCTCCCGTCCTTTCCGGCGGGAAACCGGGCCCTCATAAGATTCAAGGAATCGGTGCCGGCTTTGTGCCCGATATCTTGAACACGAAAATGGTTGATGAAATCGTTCAAGTTTCAAGTGATGAAGCTTTCAAAATGGCACGCCGGTTGGCCAAAGAAGAGGGAATTTTAGCCGGTATTTCCTCAGGCGCTGCCGTCCATGCAGCCATTGAAATTGCAAAACGCCCGGAAAATAAGAAGAAATTAATCGTTGTGATTCTTCCCAGCGCGGGCGAACGTTATTTGAGCACGCCGCTCACGGAAGAAGTGAGAGAAGTCGCCAGCGCACACGCGTAAACTTTAGCAAACCTTCCAACTTCCGAACACCGGGAGTTCGTGTTTCAGGTTGAATTGCAGGAATCGCTTTTTAGTGTTACCCTTTTCGGCATGAGCCGAAAGCATCCTTCTCTTTTTTGGAAAGCAAGCCTTGTCGGTGCGATCGCCGTCGTTTTATACGGATTTGTGCTCGTCCCTTTCTCGGTTCTTGAAATTCCGAAGTTAAAGACACAGGACCTTTTCTTCACCGCCCGCCGTTTTTTTCATCTTCAAAAACCCGATTTGAAAGATTTGGTGCTTGTCAATGTGGATGATGAATCCATTAAAAGAATTCATGAGCGGTGGCCGTTTCCGAGGCGCCGGTATGCCGAGCTATTGGAGCGGTTGATTCCGCTTCGCCCCCGGTTGATTGCGTTTGATTTTATTTTTTCGGGAGTCGGTGACCCGGCGGATGATTTGATGCTTGCCCAAGCCCTTCAGAAATCCGGAAATGTGATTCTCGCCTCTTTCGTGGATTCCGAGCAGAACTACATGGTGCCTCTCCAAGAATTCAGGGATGCCGCGCGATCCGTCGGAGTCGTCAATAAAGTTTTAGATCGGGACTTATACGTGAGGCGTTCCGGCCTTTTTTATCGTGATGTGTCCGGGGCAATCATTGGCTGGCCGTGGGAGATGGAAATCTGGGCTCAAGATTCGAATGCAGAGCCCCGCGCCTATGAGATCAATTCGAAAGGATTACGCTTCCCCGTACAAAATATGCAGATCCCGTTTTACGGGCAGAAGACCGCGATGGTGAATTATCGTTTTGACCTGGGCGATCTCGAGGCGGTTTCTTTTTGGAAGGTATTAGATGGGAAGCAACCAAGGGATCGTTTTGCGGGAAAAATCGTGCTGGTAGGGGTGACTTCGCGGGCACTTCACGACTATTACCATACCCCCTTAGGCTTGATGCCGGGTGTTTTGGTGAACGCAAATTTCTTGGTCAACTTACTTGCGCGGGATTTTGTCAAAAAGATTCCGACAGTGATTGACGGTTTGTTCCTTTTCATTTGGGTGTGGCTGGCGGCTTATTTAGGTTTGCGGGACCAGCTTTTAAGAGGTCTTTTGGCGATGCTGGGTGCCACAGCCATTTTTGCGGGAGGATTTTTTCTGTTATTCTTGAAGAATTATCTGGGCGACTATTTTTCTCCCTTTCTGGCAGGATGGGGCGCTTTTATTGCGATTGCCCTTTATCGTTATTTTCGGACGCTTCTTGAAAACGTCCAGCTTCGCGGAAAAGTCATCACGGATCCGCTTACCGGTCTTTACAATCGGCGGTTTTTGGAGTCCAGAATCGATCTGGAACTGGAAAAGCTTGCCAGTCCCAAAAAAGACCGCAAATTGGATCTAGTTACGGATCTTTCGATTTTAATGATCGATATCGACGATTTTAAAAAAATCAACGATACGTACGGACACCAATTCGGAGACGACGTATTGAAAACAATTAGTTTTCTCATCAAAGAGAACATTCGAAAGGACGACTTGGCAGCCCGTTTTGGCGGGGAAGAGTTTTGTGTGATCCTAGCTCACACCACGAAAGAAGAAGCGGGGCGGGCGGCAGAGAAAATTCGTTCGAATGTGGAAGGCCGGAAGTTCAATTATGTGAATCGAATGACCCGTTTCACCGTCAGTGTCGGTCTGGCTTCTGCAAAAGCGGACGATCTGTCAGCCAGCAGGGCTCTCATCCGTGCCGCAGACGAAGCGCTTTACGAAGCTAAGCGAAACGGTAAAAATAGAGTATGTCTCTATCAAGCAGAGAAGAAGTAACTTATTGATTAAAAACAAGTTACAGCTTTTAAGTGTTTGCCCACTTGCCGCGTCTCCTATTTTCATGGTACACTTACAGGTAATTGTAGCTTTATTTTCCGCCGCTTTCTTTCTAAGTTTTAAAAGTATTTTGAAACCTCGAATGCTGGAAATCGCTATTATTTTGTAAATCAAAAGGAGATCGGCATTTCAAAATGCGCTTCACGCAAAAAACATTAGCGATCCTACTTGCCTTGCTGCTCGTCTCAGGCGGGCCAGCTTTTCCTCAACAGGCTTCTTCAGCCGTTTCGGAAGCCGTATCGAGCGTTGGCGGGACGGTTCAGCCATCTGCCGGCGGTGTGAGCCGCATTGATACGAAAGCACCGCTGACGCGCGAAGATTTAAATCCCTACCAGATCGCAGTTCCGCAGGAACTCGGAAGCATCGAAGAAGTGTTTCAAGGCTCATCCAATTCTCCTCTCATTGTTTATATCCAAAACGTCCACGCCAACTATGAAGCTCAAAAAAATATCAAAGGCATTTTGAACCAGTTGGTCGATCAATATCAATTTTCACTGGTCCAAATGGAAGGCGCGGTTTCAAAATTAAATCCCGAAATTTTGAAACCGTCTTATTTGGAAGAAGCCAATCTGCAATTGGTTGATTTCCTGATGCGCGAAGGCCGGATTACGGGAGCCGATGCGTTTGCGGTCGAGACGGATAAACCGGTTGCCTTTTACGGGGTCGAAGACCGCGGGTTGTATATGGAAAATTTAAAGACCTTCAAATCCGTTTACCGGCACCAGGAGGAAGTGAACGCTTTCTTCGGCGAAATCCACCGCCTCATTCTGGATATCGGCCCAAAACTCCTCAACCCCGAGCTGCTTGACTTCACGCGCAAAACCGAGGCATTCGGAACCGACCGGATTGATTTGATGGATTATTTGGTTTATCTGAATGAGCTTTCCGAACGGCACAGCCTGGTTTCTTTGAAAGATATGAAGGAAATTTTTGAATACCCCAATCTTGTCCGCCTGATGCGGCTTCACGTGCTGGAAGAAAAGCTGAATCAGAGCGGCCTCAAAAAAGAAACCGAAGCGCTGAAGCAGGAATTTCAAAAGCGGATGCCGGGATCCGAAAAAATGGAAGAGCTGACGGCAAAGCTGGATGAGAGCGTGAAGGGGACTAATCCACGGAGTTATTTTATTGAACTCACCAAACTGGCCGATGAAGCTAAGATTGATTTCATCAATTACCCAGCGTTTAGAATTTTTGCTGAGTTTTTGATTCACCAGGATGAAATTGACCACCGTGCGCTATTCTCCGAATTGAAACGGTTTGAGAAATCTCTTCAAGACGAGCTGTTTACCAAAGAAGACGAACAGAAATTTTTGGAAATCATTGATTATACGGGTTTGCTCGAACAATACTTCCGCCTGGAGATGAGCCGCGAAAAGCTCGTGCTTTATCTCAATCATCGGGATGAAATGAAGCCGTCTTGGATTTCAAATGAACTTTCCGCACTTGCCGTCAAGTATGCCGTTCAAGCCAAACCCGTTTCAAATACGGAAACGTTGGACGCCTATATGGACGAGCTTGAATATTTTTACCAGCTGGTTTTGAAACGCGATGAAATTTTTACGCAAAGAATTTTGGAACAGATGAAATCCTTAAAGCAGGACAAAACGGTCGTGATCACGGGCGGCTTTCACAAAGACGGTCTTGTCGACTATTTCAGAAAAGAAAACATTTCCTACGTCATCGTAAATCCGAAAGTGGACATTGCGCAGGGAAGCGAAAATTATCTAAAAGTGATGCTGGAAGGCGACGCGGTGGTCGGAAGCGTCTTTGCCGGCACCTTCGCGATTGAAGTTAAAGTGTTGACCGATACAACTGCTTTGGCAAATCAGGACCGTGCATTTCTGGGGAATGCATATGTTGCAGCCGGCGTGAACACGGCGAGGCGGGCCGGTGTTACGGCAAACGTTCAGGCAGCGTTGAATAAGCGCGCAGAAGTCATCGGTTCGCAAGCAGGGGTTTTTGTCGAGTTTACTCAACCGTTTCGCCCAGCCGGTCAATTGGTTCTTGCTAGCGGTACCAGGATAACGCGTCAACATGTTCAGCCGTCGGGAGCAGTTTTGGCGCAAGGGATTTCTGTTCGAGAGCAAATTGATGAAGGCGGTAATTTTGAAGTGGTTCCGGAAGCAGAATTTAAACCAACGACCAGAGAAGAACAATTGGCAGGTATCAGGCCTGAGTTAGTTGGTCGAGCACCAACTCAGTCAGCCGCCGCAGACATTCCCGATCGCTCAGAATTTCCGCGGCTTGCTGCAAGCCTCATTCGCCCTCCTACAGACATAACGGAACCGGTCACACCGCCGGTGACGCC
>JACQQT010000012.1 GCA_016206815.1 Candidatus Omnitrophota bacterium
CCACCAACACGGTATTCCCTTCATCCCGAAGACGAAATAACGCTTTTAATAGATTTGCGATATCCGCAAAATGAAGTCCCGTGGTCGGTTCATCCAAAATGTAGAGTGTTTTTCCGGTCGCTTTGCGATTCAACTCGCTGGCCAGTTTGATTCGCTGCGCTTCCCCGCCTGACAGTGTAGTCGATGGCTGCCCCAGTTTAACGTAGCCCAAACCAATCTCACTCAAAATTTGAAGCCGCTCACGGACCTGTGGAATTTCAGAAAAAAAATCAAGCGACTCTTTCACCGGCAATTCCAAAACCTCCGAAATTGTTTTTCCGCGATACTTTACCGTCAAGGTCTGATCGTTATAGCGCTTACCGTTGCAAACCTCGCATAACACATACACGTCCGGCAAAAAACTCATCTCCAGCTTCTGATAGCCCTCCCCGCGGCATGTTTCGCAGCGCCCTCCTTTTAAATTGAAACTAAACCGGGCAGGCTCAAAATTCCGAAGTTTTGCTTCCGGTGTCTGGGCATACAACCTCCGGATCGCCGTAAAAAGGTCCGTATAGGTCGCAGGATTGGAACGCGGGGTCCGGCCGATCGGGGCTTGATCGATTTCGACAATTTTATCGACCCGATCGATATGCCGGATGGAACGGAATTGCCCCACCCGATAGTCGGTCCTCCAAAGATGATTATGAATTGCTCGAAACAAAATATCATGAACCAGCGTGCTCTTCCCAGATCCGGAAACACCGGTCACGCACACAAAGCAGCCCAATGGAATTTGAACGTCAATCCCTTTTAAATTATGCTCGCGGCAATCCTTCACCACGAGCGATTTCGCCTTCCGGTAATCCTTTCGAATATGCGGTAAATCGATAGACAACTGTTTCGAAAGATATTTCCCGGTCATGGATCTGCTGGTTCCGTTCAATTTTAAAGCATTTCCCAATCCAACGATTTCTCCCCCTTCGCGGCCGGCGCCGGGGCCTAAATCCACGATATAGTCCGCCTGCCTCATCGTCTCTTCGTCATGCTCCACAATAATCACGGTATTGTTTAAATCTCTAAGTTCTAAGAGAGACCTCAGGAGTTTTTGATTGTCTTTCGGATGAAGCCCGATGCTGGGTTCATCCAACACGTAAAGCACGCCCGTCAGCCCCACTCCAATTTGTGCAGCCAGCCTTATTCTTTGAAGTTCACCTCCGGCCAGCGTGGCCACAGAACGATCTAGCGTCAGATATCCCAAGCCGACATTTTCAAGGAAACGGATCCGCTGGCAAATTTCTTTCAAAATGGGCTCTGCAATTTTTTGGGCATTCCCTTCAAAACGTAATCCTTCAAAAAATGGAACCGCGCGGTCAACCGGCAAACTTGAAACCTCAACAATATTTTTTCCGCCGAGCCGGACGCCCAAAGATTCCGGCCTGAGACGTTTTCCTTCGCAAGCTGAACACACATCCTCCCGAACAAACCTTCGAACTTTTCTCTTAATTTCCTCTGAATGAGTCGAATAAAAAAGATTTTCCAATTCTTCGATCAGGCCTGTGATTTCCCCGGTCCCCCAAAAGAGCGTCTCTTTCACCTCCGGCGGCAAGTCCCGAAACGGGGTGTTTAAATCAAATTTGAAGTGTTCGCGAAGCTCATGGATCAAATCTTCAATCACATATTGATTGAACGAAAAATAAATCTCCTCGTTCATCGCGCCTTTGAGAAGCGGTTTCTCCGGATGGCGAATCACCTGGTGAGCCATCATCTGCGAAAGTTTTCCGATTCCGCGGCATCGCGTGCAGGCACCGTAAGGACTGTTAAACGAAAACATGTTGGGTGAGAAATCCTTAAAACTAAGCCCACATTTCGGACACGTTAACTTTTGAGAGAAGAAAAATTCCTGTTTGTGCGCACGTCCATTTTTGTCAACCACATGAACCGAACACACACCGTCTGAGAACGCCAACGCCGTTTCCAGCGATCTCTTGATACGATCCAGATTCTTGGCTTTCAGTTCAACCGTATCGACGAGTGCTTCAATATCATGACGCTTTGTCTTAGATATTTTGATCGGGTCGCGAAGGTTGTAAAGCTTTCGATCGATGCGTGCATAAGAGAACCCTTTTTTGAGAATCTCCTGGAAAAGTTTTTTATATTCCCCTTTCCTGCCGCGCACCAGGGGGGCAAAGATTCCGATTTGAGACTCAGGTTCAATCTCGAGAACCCGAGAAACAATTTCAGCCAAGGTTTGTTTTTGAGCCCGCCTGCCGCATGGCACGCAGAAAACTTCGCCTAGCTTTGCGTAAAAAAGGCGCAAATAATCGTAAATCTCCGTGACGGTGGCAACCGTCGAACGCGGATTATGCGGGACGGCCCTCTGCTCGATGGCAATGCTGGGGGAAAGTCCCGAAATGTAGTCGACATCCGGTTTCTTGAGCCGTTCGAGAAACTGCCGTGCATAGGAAGAGAGGCTTTCCAAATATCGCCTTTGACCCTCCGCATAAAGCGTGTCGAAAGCGAGCGAACTTTTGCCCGATCCGGAAAGGCCCGTAATGACGATGAGCTTGTTTCGAGGAATTTCTAAGCTGATATTCTTAAGGTTGTGTTCCCGCGCGCCGCGGACTATGATTTTTGTTTCCATGGCGATTCGGATGGTGGATATTAAGTTCCGACTCTGAACCGGCTAAAGATTTTCTCCAGCGCCGCAATCGCGGAACCAATGGCAAGCACACTTGTTTTCGGGTTGTTCTGCGACGGGAAATTCGTCACCTGAGAAACCATTCGCCCAAAGCGGCCTTTGACTTCGATTTCATGCTGATTGTAGCGAAAGGTCGGGGAAGTGAAAATCTGAACCTGCGTTTTTTGGGGGCCAATCCCCGCCAAACTGAGCGTCGCAGCGACGTTAATGTTTTCCGGAAAATATCGAATTGCTTTCAAAACGTTGCCCTTAAAAATAAGCGTTGATTTTTGAATGCGCCGCGGATCAAAACCGTGATTTAAAAAATAAGGCGCGCTCTTCAAGCTTTTGAGCGGCTTCCTAGTCGTAATTCGGACTGATTGGATGCGTCCTGTTTTGGCAGCTAGTACGGAATCGATTCCTGCTACGGCACCCGAAGGAATATAAACCCGCCCCTTGCTTCGCGCCAGCAAAGCAGTCAGGTTTTTAATCCTGAGAACGCCGCCTACGCTCAACACCAAAATATCTTTTCCGTTTTTTAAGGCCTGAGGAATCGCTTCTTCGGCCGCTCCGACGGAAGCGGTTTCAATCACCAAGTCTACTTGTTGAATCAGCTTGGAGAGGGTCTGCGCTTTTAAACGGGCTTGTTTGAGTTTTTGGCGGATCTTTTTGATTTGATCCGGATTGATGTCGGAAATACAAGCGAGGCGAGCGAAGCGAGAAAATTTCTTTTGAACGGCTTGCGCAATTGCCGAACCGATGGTCCCGCATCCGATAATACCGATTCTAATCATCCCAACCAAACATCCCTAAGAAATAATGCGATTTTGACCATCTACTTTGATCACCTTGGGCCGGTGGCGCTTAGCTTCCCCGTCATTCAAAGCGCAAAAACTCATGATCAAAACAATATCCCCTATGCGATTATGAAGTGCGGCGCCGCCGTTTGCACATACAATGCCGGATCCCCACTTCCCTATGATGGCATAACTTTCCACGCGAGACCCATTGGTTAAGTTTGCAATTAATACCTTTTCATGGTCCAGAATATCCGCCTCCACCATCAGCTGTTCATCGATGGTAATGCTGCCTTCGTAATGAACATTGGCTTCAGTGATGGTCGCGCGATGAATTTTGGACTTCAGCATCTGACGGATCATAGACCCACCCTTAAACTCTCCTTCTTTAAGGAACGCACCTTAAAAAGACTTTTATTTTAACCTTTTACCAAAAGATTATCAATGAGTCTTGTGGTTCCGATAAAACAGGCAATGGCAACCAGAACAGGCCGCTTCGTGATACGCTTGACGGGAGCGCAACTTTCGGGATCAACCATTTCAACGTAATCGATTTTGCTCACATCATTTAACAAACGTCCCCTGACTACCCGTTTAATTCTAGAAACGCTGCGATGGCCCGATTGAATGACCCGCCTAGCTTCCAAAAGCGACTGATAAAGACCGCGCGCTAAGATCCTCTCCTTTTTGGAAAGATAGCGGTTTCGGGAACTCATCGCCAACCCATCGGATTCTCTGACGATCGGACAGGTTTTGATCCGGACCGGTAAAGCAAATCTTTGAACCATGTCCTCAATCACCTTTGCCTGCTGATAATCTTTCAAACCAAAGTAAGCGGCTTGGGGTTGAACGATTGTGAATAAGCGGTTCACGACTGTTGCAACCCCCCGAAAATGGCCCGGCCGTTTGGGTCCGCACAGATAGCGCGCACGAGGCCCGGGATTGATAAACTCACGAAAACCTTTCGGATAAATGGAGCGGCTAGACGGAACCAACAAATAGTCTACGCGCACACGTTTCAGGAGCGCTTCGTCACGCTTGAGATCCCTGGGGTAACGCTTGAAATCTTCCCGGGGCCCAAATTGATCGGGGTTCACAAAAATACTGACCACTACAATATCGTTTTCTTTTCTGGCACGCCGCGCCAGCGATAAGTGTCCTTCGTGAAGAGAACCCATCGTCGGCACAAACCCAATCCGCTTGCCCTGACACCTGGCTCGGAACAACGCCTGATTCAGACGTTTTGGACTCCTAATGATTTTCATGGACTCGATCCAACAACTCACAAATACTTTTTTTCAAAACAGGGTGAACAAAATCTGCCCTTAAATCCCAAAGCGGCTTCAGGACAAACCACCTTTCATGCAGCCTCGGATGAGGCACGGATAATCCTGATTGATTTAAAATTTCATCTCCCCAAAAAAGCAAATCTAAATCAATCGTTCTGGGACTGTTTTCGCTTGAACGCTCCCGGCCTAAATGTGTTTCAATCGCTAAAAGAGACTCCATTAATTTTGGGCCCGTGAGTGTTGTCTCAATCTCCCAAACTGTGTTGACATACATTCCCTGACCCTGCGGACCGCCAACCGGTTTCGTTTCATACAGAGGGGCTGACCTCAAGAAACGAACTCCGCGAGTCTCGGAAAGCAGCGTTTTCGCGCATTCGATGGTCTGTTTTCGATCTCCGAGATTAGAACCGACCCCGATATAGGCGATGGTAGGCACGAAGGAACTATCGGCTGTGAAGCTGCTTGATTCGTTTGAGGGCTTCTTCAATCCGTTGATCATTCAAGGTAAGCGACATTCGAAAATAACCTTCGCCGTTGGGACCAAACCCGTTCCCCGGTGTCACCACCAGGTTTGCTTCCTTGAGCAAACGAGTCGCCAGCTCCTGAGAGGTGTAGCCGGGCGGAACCGGCGCCCATACATAAAAGGTGGCCTTCGGTTTCGAAACTTTCCAACCCAGCGAATTTAAACCGTCGACCAATAAGTCCCGCCGCCCTTCATAAATTTTTGAATTCTTTCCGGCTTCTTCTCTTCCGCTCGAAAGCGCTTTGATCCCCGCCCGCTGAATCGCCTGGAAAATTCCGGAATCCAAATTGGATTTAATTTTACCCAGGAGTTCCAAAACCTTTGCATTGCCGCAAGCAAAACCAATGCGCCATCCGGTCATGTTAAAGGTCTTTGAAAGCGAATGGAACTCAATGCCTACCTCTTTGGCGCCGTCCACCTCAAGAAAACTGGAGGGTGAGAAACCATCAAACGCGATCTCGGTATAAGCGGCATCATGGCAAACCACAAACCCGTATTCGCGCGCCATTTTGACGGTCGTCGTGAAAAAATCCTTGCCGGCTGTCGCTGCCGTCGGATTGTTCGGATAATTAAGAAAAAGCAGTTTTGCACGCTCCAAAGCGCTTTCGTCAATTGAATTGAAATCGACCAAAAAATTATTTTCTTCCAGCAAAGGAAGCAGATACGGCTCGCCTCCGGCAAACCAGGTGGCAGACTTGTAAACGGGGTAACCCGGGTCCGGTACCAACACTACATCTCCGGGATTGACCAAAGCCAACGGAATGTGGCCAATCCCCTCTTTGGAACCAATCAGCGGAAGTACTTCCCGTTCGGGATCCAAGCGGACTCCGAAACGTTCTTCATACCAGGCAGCGATGGCGCACCTCAGTTCCGGCATCCCTTGGTCCAAAGCGTAGCGGTGATTTTCGGGTTTTTGAGCTGCTTCATTGAGAGCCTCGATAATAAAAGGAGGCGTCGGAAGATCCGGATCCCCCACCCCTAAATCAATCACGTCACGGCCCTGCGCGATGAGCTGCCGCTTGAGGCGGTCAATCTCTGCGAACAGATAAGGTGGCAGCTTCTTTAATCGTTCCGATGGGTTAATAGACATGGCCTTTTGCTTTCCTGGGGACAGTCCCCATAGGGGACAGGTCTTTAGACCTGTCCCCTTATGAAATGGGTCAATATAACAAACGCTTCCCACCCTGTCAATTCAGCCAAAAGTCCAAGGGAAAGAGCTATTAGAAAGGAAGATAAATCTTAAACCTGGAAAGTAAAGGTAGGATCCAACAAATGGATTTGATAGGCCTTCGCCAGCAATTCTTCTTTGACCCACGGGAGTTTTGTTTCGCGATAAAGCGAGTAAATGTCTAAAAATTCGTCTTGCCTCTGCTTGAGCTCATCCTCATATTCGCTCTCATTTTGTAAAAAGATGTACGGGATATCGGAAGCCATCGTTCATCCCTCAAACTAAATTTTTAGAATGCCTGTTGAAATTCACGCCGAATGTCGTAATTCGGCCGGCGCCGCATCAATAGCTTTAAGCGAACCATTAACCTCTTGCGCAAACCAGGATCGTGCGTCTCATGCCAAGCCGAATAAAGCCTCAGGAAACGCGTTTCGATCTCTTTGTTTGTAAAATGCCGTGTCTCGTGTTTAGGCCGCATCAAGCGAGTCAAAATCTTCATGGTTTCCTTCTTTCCTCTCATTCAGACGAAAAATGAAACTAGGATCAATCAACCGAAGTTGTCTTGCACATTCCATTAATTTTTGGTGAACCGCCCAGTTCCTTGTGCGCACCCATTCCGCATACGCATCTAAAAACCGGTCGATGGCATCATTGACTTTCTCTTCCCGTTCATACTGACTTAAATCTTCACAAAACTTTTCGAATCGATCGTCCTGAAAGCGGCTGGCAAAATGGAAGAACTCTTTACGCGCAAACTGCAAAACTTTCTGGTAGTGGCCGAAACTATTTCCAAGCTTCTCCAAAACCGAACCGATCGCAGTTTGCCTTCTGTAAATCTTCCGATTGTACGAAGCGGCTTGGTGATAGTAATTTTGTGCCATGCTAAAAAGCTGCCGTTCAGACTTTGAAAAAACATTTCTGGTACGATCTAAATCTTGGAAAATCCCCAAGTGAACCATCAGGTGGTCCGCGTTTACCTTGTAAATAAAGTAACGAACGATTCGATCGTCAGTTTTCTCCATCAATTTGGCCATTTCGCTGACATTGGTCGTCAAATATCGACCGACGGTTTCTTGGTAGTCAGAAAGTGACGCGGCAAAAAGCAGGTGGGCTAAATAAATGTTCACGTCTTCGTCGAATCCATTTTGATTGGAAGGTAAACGGCAGGCGGTGCGGGATTTCAAAAGTGCATCCAGCAAAAACCCGATGGCTGAATCGCGTTCTTGTTTCGGCATGTCGAAATAATAATATTTTCCGCTTCGCTCATGCATTGGGTCCGCCCTTGCTTTTAACCTTTATAAATGCCTTAAGTTAAGCGCCCAAAAAAAAGTTTCATTCTCCTTAAAAGCTAACACATGCTTTCAAATGAGTCAAACGAGGGACTATATTTTTTGTAAGTTATTTAGTAGCAAAGGTTTAAATCTGAGCTACCTAGACGATTTTTGACAGGATAGGCTTCAGTTCAGCTAAAAAAAGGGGAGATTTTAAGGGGTATTCCAGGCGGAATTGCAGAAACTTCGAAATGATTCGGTCCAGCTCACGCTCAGTCTGCCGGCCCAGCTTCAGCTTTGCTGCCTGCTCCATATTACCTCTCAGAAAAAAACGAAGACTCTGAAGGGTTCCATGCGAAACGCGAATCGTACCGGTCTCGCCCCGATCGCACCGCCGGCAGAGAATTCCCCCCTGACGGGGACTAAAAAACGCCTGAGGAAGATCGCTCTGACCGCATAAAACACATTGGGTGAGTGCCGGCACCAAACCTGCCCTTTCCAGCAGTTTCACTTGAAAAGCGCGAGCCACATCCATTGCCGGGATTCGCTTCAGCTCGCGAAAAGATGCCGCCAAAAGATCGAAAACTTCGGGGTGGGGATCGTGGGCGCCGAAAAAAGTATCGACGAGTTCAACCATATAACTGGCGTAGCCAAAACGATCCAAACGATCCCGAATTTCGGCGTTTGATTCCAAAACAACCGTTTCAGAAAGCAAATGGGTGTCGGATCTTTGCTTCTCATAATAAACAATGGAAAGCCTGGTAAACGGCTCAAATCGTGCCGAGAGGGGACGTTTCTCCTGCCTCACTCCTTTCGCAAGCGCTCTCAACTTGCCGGCACCCCGTGCAAAAAAAGTGACCAAAAGAGAAGTTTCCCGTATGGGAAATCGTTTTAAAACAAAAACATCTTCTCGCCGGATTGCCATCTTCAGTATTTATAGAAGTTGTTTGACGTCTTGTCTAAAACGGTAAAGCAATTGGGTTTCCTTCCGTTCCATCATGGTTCGCTTCCGTTTCGAATGATCCGAATATCCTTTTAAATGAAGAATCCCGTGGCAAACATAACGAGCGAGCTCCTGGGCGACCGGAAGGTTGTGTTGCCTTGCGTAAACTTGAGCGCGTTTCGGAGAAATGATCACCTCGCCTAAAAAATGGCCGAAAGAAGCTCTTTTTGTTGCGCCGGCTTGTGCAAGCGGAAATGCCAACACATCCGTCGCCCAATCGTGTTTTAGATATTGCCGATTGATTCGTCTCATCGTTGCATCGGAAACAAAAATCAAACTGAGGGAGGTCTTCCGATCGCCCAGAAAATTCAGTATATCTCTGGTAAACCGCTTGAGATTTTGAATTCGAATTTTAACTTGAGAGGAATGGTTTGAGACGAAAACGAGGCAAGGCTCTTCACTTCTTCTCATGACGTTCGTAGGCCTTAATGACATCCTGGACCAATTTGTGGCGAACCACATCTTTCTCATCCAGGTAACAAAATTTAATTCCTTCAACGTCATGCAAAATCGTCTGAATCTCTACCAAGCCGGAGCGTTTCCCGCTGGGCAGATCAATTTGCGTAATATCTCCGGTGACGATGGTCCGCGATGAAAAACCCAGCCGGGTGAGAAACATTTTCATCTGCTCATGCGTGCAATTTTGTCCTTCATCCAAAATAACGAAGCTGTCGTTTAAAGTCCGTCCACGCATGTAGGCAAGCGGAGCCACTTCGATGAGTCCGCGCTGAAGGTGGCGCGTGGCTTCGTCAAAATCCATCATATCGTAAAGCGCATCATATAAGGGTCGGAGATACGGGTTGATCTTTGCGTACAGGTCGCCCGGTAAGAAACCGAGACTTTCTCCCGCTTCCACCGCAGGCCGCGTCAGGATAATTCGCGTCACGCGCTTTCGTTTCAAGGCATCAATCGCAGTGGCCATGGCCAGATAGGTTTTCCCGGTTCCGGCAGGTCCGATGCTGATCACGATGTCATATTGCTGGATGGCTTGAAGGTAATTTTCCTGGTTTTTGCTCTTCGCCTTAATCACCTTCCCTTTGTGGAAATAACTAAGAGGCGTTTTCTGACTGCCTTCAGCAGCCTGCCCGCCGGGATGCGGGGCCTGGGCCGCTTTTGAAATTTTGGACTCCGAATGCCGGCTGCCGCCTTCCCGAATTCTTTCCAGTTCTGCATTGAAAAATTCGGCGGCTTGCCTGACATTTTCCTTGGAACCGGAAATCACCAAACGATGATTTCGGGCTGAAATCCGCACCTTAAATTTTTCTTCGGCAAACCGCAGCCGCTCATCCAAACTCCCATACAGCGAAATCGCTTCTTCATCCGAGTCGAGCTTGATTATTTTTTCCAAAGGCTTGACCCTCCCCCTTCTTACGTTTTGATTTGTAACTTCAATTCTTTGAGCTGCTTCTCGGACACTTTCGACGGTGCTTCCGTTAACGGGCAGCTGCCCTTTTGGGTTTTCGGAAAAGCAATCACTTCACGAATCGAATCAGTACCCGACAAGAGGGCGCACAGCCGGTCCAAACCCAAAGCGATCCCGCCATGCGGCGGCGCACCGAGGCGAAGCGCCTTCAAAAGAAACCCGAATTTTTCTTCCGCTTCTTGGCTGCTGATTCCCAGCGCTTGAAACACCCTTTTCTGAACGCTCTCCTGATGAATTCGAATACTTCCCCCGCCGAGTTCCGTCCCATTTAAAATGATATCATACGCCCGCGCCCGAACGCGGGTCGGCTCTTTCTCGAGGGCTGCCAAGTCCGTTTCCTGAGGCGCCGTAAACGGATGATGAACCGCATCGATTTTCTTCTCTTCCTCATTCCATTGAAACAGCGGAAAATCAACGACCCACAGCAAGCTTAACGCTTTGGATGGGTCCAACAGGCCCAAAACTTTGCCTAAATGACTCCGAAGCGCTCCCAAAGCTAAACAAGTCGTCAACCATTGGTCCGCCACCAGGAAAATCATATCGCCCGATTTTGCGCCAAAGGTAGATTTGAGTTCTTGTTGCTGTTCCGGCGTCACAAATTTTGCAATCGGCGATTCGAATCCGTCCGGGGTGACCTTAAACCATGCCAATCCTTTGGCTCCGAAACCTTGAACGAATGTTGTCAACTCGTCCAATTCGCCGCGCGAAAAGTTTCGGTCGGAAGTCGTCAACCCTTTGATGACGCCGCCCTGTTTCACGATTCCCTGAAAAACTTTTAGTTCAGAATCTTTCAAAACGGAAGTCACGTCAATCATCTCAAGTGAAAAACGAAGATCCGGCTTATCCGATCCAAACCGATCCATCGCTTCTTGATAACGGAGGCGCCGGAAAGGGGTTTTCAGTTGAATGCCCCGAACCTCTTGGATGAGGCGAACCAGCAATCCTTCAATTACTTGCATCACATCATCTTCCGAAACAAATGACATCTCCACATCAATCTGGGTGTGTTCCGGCTGCCGGTCTGCGCGCAAGTCTTCATCCCGCAGGCACCGGGCCAGTTGAAAATACCGATCCAACCCGGAAATCATCAAAATCTGTTTAAACAGTTGGGGCGACTGGGGCAAGGCATAGAAACTCCCGGGATCCAATCGGGAAGGCACCAAAAAATCCCGGGCCCCTTCGGGCGTGCTCCGTGTCAGCATGGGCGTTTCCACTTCCAGGAAATTGTTTTCATCAAAGTAATCCCGTACGATTTTGGTGATTTGATGGCGCATTTTCAGGCGGTTGATCATCGTCGGCCGTCTTAAATCCAAATAACGGTATTTCAAACGGAGTTCTTCCGAAACTGCGGTGTCATCCAAAATCTCAAACGGCGGAACCTCTGAAGGATTTAAAATTTCAAGCTGCTCAACGTGAATTTCGATTTCCCCGGTCGTGATTTTTTTATTTTGTGTCCCGGCTGGTCTCTCCCGGACAATGCCGTGAACCCGAATCACGTATTCAGGGCGCAGCTTTTCAGCGCTTTGATGAATTTCGCGGGCACTTTCCGGATGGAAGACCAATTGCGTTTTGCCCCATCGGTCACGGACGTCAATAAAGATCACGTTTCCGTGATCCCGTCTCGCATCCACCCAGCCGCAAAGCGTTACTTGGCTCTTGATTTGTCTTGCGGTCAGCTCACCGCATGTGTGTGTTCGCAACATCATTCAATCTCGCGAAACGCTTGGGCTAGATGTTCCGGTTTCATTCGTTTCTGTTCTCCGGTCGCCATATTTTTGAGGCTCACCTCGCCGCGTTTCCACTCATCTTCTCCGATGATGAGTGCAAAACCGGCTTTCATTTTACTGGCTCTGCCCAAATGATTGGAAAGCGAACCTTTGGCAAAGGAAAAATGCGATCGCTTTTGGGCGGCAACCAACGCCTGCGCAATTTGGCGGTAAAACTGACAATTTTCTTCCCCGTGGATGAGGGCGGCTACGTAAACCGTTTCTTTTAAAATGGACTGCTCGATCTGAACGTTGGCGTGACTTAAAGCGGTCAGCAACCGCTCCGTCCCGATCGAAAACCCGCTTGCGCCCGCCTCCGGTCCTCCCAAATCATGGATTAAAGCATCATAACGTCCGCCCGCCAAAACCGCATCCTGAGCGCCGAGGCCTTCGGCCGTCACTTCAAAGACCAGTCCGGTATAGTAATCCAATCCGCGGACCAATTTGGGTTCGATCGCAAACGGCACTTTTTCAGTCTTTAAAAGTGACGTCACTTTTTCAAACTCAGACGTTGCCTCACCGGAAATCTCCAACTTGGGTGCTTTTTGAATCAACGGCTGGCAGGATTCTGTTTTACAATCGAAAATGCGCAGCACATTGTGAGAAAGCCGGTACTGACAATCTTTGCACAACTTCGACTCAAGCTGTTTAAAATAATCGGTAAGCGCCTGGGTGAATTTTTTGCGATCTTCGCGGGAACCTAAATGGTTCAACTTCACGGTATATTGCTTCAGTCCGAGCCACTCCAAAAATCCTTTGACCATGATGATGAGCTCGGCATCATTGAGGAACGAATGGGTGTTCAAGGTTTCGACGCCGATTTGGTGGAATTGGCGTTTCCGGCCGGCTTGGGGACGTTCAGCGCGAAACATCGGCCCCACATAATAAACAAACAACGGCTCGTCCGTTTTTAGCCAATGATGTTCGAGTGCGGCACGAACCACGCCGGCCGTCATCTCCGGCCGCAGCGTGAGACTCCGGCTGCCGCGATCTTCAAACGTATACATTTCTTTATGAACGATGTCGCTTGCTTCGCCGATCGAACGGGAGAACAGTTCGGTTGATTCTAAAATGGGCGTCCGGATTTCCCTAAATCCGTGCGCTTCAAAGAAAATGCGGGTTTTCTCTTCCAGTGCCTGCCAGAGTGCGATCTCCGGTGAAAATAAATCATCCATTCCTTTTAAGCTCTGGAATTTCATTCAAATAGACCCCAAGATTGATGTGAACGAATCCGGATGTGCAACTGCTTCTGAATCATGAGGAACGGCAGGAACAATATAAACAGGAAAAAATGAGGACAAAGTGGAAAGTAAACGTACCTCGGATTAATAAACTTTTCGTTTCCGAGCAGCGCGCATCTTGCGCCTACGCTTTTCGCTAGGCTTCTCATAGTGTTTTCTGGCTTTGAGAATCTTGAGGATTCCTTCGCGCTCAATCTTCTTTTTAAGGCGTCTTAACGCCTTATCGAGCGGTTCGTTTTCCCCTACCTGGACTTTCGGCACAAGAATCCACCTTTTCCTTTCCTTCTGTTTTTTGGTGGCTGTATTATACGCACTTCCTCCGGTCATTGTCAAGGCAAGCTGTCCGTGTAACCTTTTCTAATTCAACAAGATAGAAAACAATACCGCAATATTCAATCATGTCATCCTGAGCGGAGTAGCGCTCAGGGTAAACTCCGCGAAGGATCTACTTGTAGATTCTTCCCCCGTACGGGGTCAGAATGACAGTGGGATGGCCAGTCTTTCAATTGACAGAAGAAGATCCTTTCATTACACTACCTCCACATGTTTAGTTTAAAAACAGATCTTAACTCCTATTGGCGTAGTCTGTTACGTATTCTTTATCCGGCAAATTGCATCCTTTGCGGTATCCCCCTGGTATTGGAAGAAACGCATCTTTGTGAAATTTGTGCGAAAAGGATAGAACCGATCAAAGCTCCGACTTGTCTGCGATGCGCAACCCCGATCCCTCCCTACGGAAACCGATATTCCACCTGTTCGAATTGTCGATCCGAAAGACCTCACTACGACCGTGGATTTGCTTTGGTGCGGTATGAGGATCCCGTCAAAACGATTTTCCACCAAATCAAATTTGAGAAAAAAATCTGGCTTCTCAATATTTTCTCAAAATTGCTGGAAAGATCTTCGGTCCCGGCCGAAACGAACGGCTACGATCTCATCGTCCCCGTTCCGCTGGACCGCTCGCGAGAACGGAATCGGGGATTTAATCAGGCGGCGGTGATTGCTCAACGTCTTGTGCGGATTCATTCGGCATCGGGGTTTCGGATGGTCAAAATCCTGAAAAAGAAAAAAAGAACCCTGCCGCAGAGTCAATTGAGACGGCAGGATCGTTTAAACAATCTCGCGGGCGCTTTCGGAATCCGAAAACAAGGAATGGCACGAAACAAAAGAATCCTTTTGGTGGACGACATCTTTACCACCGGAAGTACGATGAACGAATGCGCTAAAATACTAAAAGAGGACGGGGCTGAACGCGTTGACTTTCTGGCCGTCGCACGTTCCTAATTCCCATGAAAATTCTCGACCGCTATCTGGCCAAACAATTAATCTTCCCCATCTTCTTCTGCTCGGCCTCTCTCATTTTCTTGGTCATGATGGCGGACATCTTTGATTACCTGGATGAAATGGTCCGGCATAAAACATCGTTTCTCTTCATCCTCAAATATTATGCGCTGTTAACCCCCGAAATTTTTGTCGACACCATTCCGTGGGCAAGTCTTTTGGGTACGATTTACGTGCTGACCAGTTTCAACTATCACAATGAAATTACGGCCATGAAAGTTTCAGGGCTGGAGATTACTTCCATCATTCGCCCCATTGTGTTTATTGGATTTCTGCTGGGACTTTCCTCTTTTTTAATCAGTGACCAAATGGTTCCGAAAACAACGCGGAAAGCCAACGAAATTTTAAAGGAACGGATTGAAAATAAGAAAACGGTGGCGGACCGAAAAACCTTTGAAAACGTCACGTACTACGGCGGGAAAGACAGACTTTACTATGCCCGGGTCTTCAATCTGCGGGAAAGTAAGCTGGAAGATTTTATCATTCTATGGCTGGATGCGAAAAAAAATGTAAAAAAGAAAACGGTCGCTCAAGAAGCAATCTGGGTGGATCACCATTGGGAACTTCATTACGCAACCGATTACGCGATGGAGCAAAGAGGTGAAATTTTGGGGGATCCTGTTTTCAAAAAAGTTGCGGTTTACCCGGAAGTGAACGAAACACCGGCTGACATCTTGAAAGCCGTTAGCGAAGGATCTGCCATCAGCTATCGCGATTTAAAAGATTATGTCACAAAGTTAAAACAGAATGGAATTAAAGTGAGTTCGGAATTGGTCACCCTTCACCACAAACTGTCCATGCCGTGGCAAACCTTGGTCGTGATGTTTTTATCTGTGCCGTTTTTGGCAAGAACATCCAGGCGGCGCATGATTGCTATGAACGTATTGCTGTGCCTGATCTTTGTGTTTTGCTTCCATATGTCAGGCGCCATCCTGCTCGCTCTGGGGAAAGCGGGAAAACTGTTCCCCATCGTCAGCGTTTGGTCTTCGAATTTTATCTTCGGCTTCGGAACGTTTTTCTTCCTCGAAAAAGCAAATCAATAAGCACCTAGGTCCCCAACTCCCAGGAAGCAAGGTATTTGACTTGTTCGGAAGTTAAGCGATCGATCTGAACACCCATGGCTTTCAGTTTGAGCGAAGCGATGTTCTGATCCAGCGCTTCGGGAAGCGTATAAATTTTCTTCTCCAGCGTCAGATTATTTTGTTTCAGAAATTCGGCCCCCAGCGCCTGATTTGCAAACGACATATCCATCACCGAAGCGGGATGACCTTCCGCGGCCGCCAGATTGACAAGTCTGCCTTCTGCAATCAAATGAATTTTTCGGCCGTTCGGCAGCTCAAACTCTTCGATAAAATCGCGGATCGGCCGGACCCTTTTTGAAAGACGCTTGAGAGCCGGAATGTCGATTTCGACATTGAAATGACCCGAATTGGCAATGATGGCGCCATCCTTCATCACCCGAAAATGTTCTTCCCGAATCACGCTCGTATTCCCGGTCACCGTCACAATCACGTCCGCAATTTGAACCGCTTTTTTAAGCGGCATCACCTGAAACCCGTCCATGACCGCCTCAAGTGCCTTCAGCGGATCGATTTCCGCCACCACGACATGAGCACCGAGGCCGCGCGCTTTTTGTGCCAAGCCGCGGCCGCACCAGCCATAACCGCAAACGACAAACACAGCACCCGCAAGCAAAATATTCGTTGCGCGAATGATGCCGTCCACTGTTGATTGACCCGTCCCGTAACGATTGTCGAAAAAGTGTTTCGTCTTGGAATCGTTGACGGCAAGCACCGGAAAAAGAAGAAGTCCTTTTTCTTCCAAACTCCTCAAACGAATCACGCCGGTAGTCGTCTCCTCCGTACTCCCGACAATATGATCCGCCAAATCCTTGCGTTTTCCGTGGATCTCAGAAACCAAATCTGCCCCGTCATCCATCGTGATATGCGGCTTGTGATTCAGGGCTTGATTCAAATGGCGGTAATACGTTTTCTTATTCTCGCCTTTCACGGCAAACACCGGAATCCCAAAGTGCTTCACCAAAGCAGCGGCAACATCATCCTGCGTGCTCAGGGGATTTGAAGCGCACAAAACGCAATCGGCTCCGCCCGCTTTGAGCGCAATCATGAGATTTGCAGTCTCTGTCGTCACGTGCAGGCAGGCTGAAACGCGAAGTCCTCGAAGCGGCTTTTCTTTGGAGAAGCGTTTCCGAATCTGATCCAACACGGGCATACTCCGGTTCGCCCACTCAATACGATTCTTTCCCTTCGATGCCAAACGAATATCTTGAATATCGCTTTTTTTCACAATCAACCTCTCTTATATAGTTTAAACGGTGACTGCTTTCAGAATCGTTTCCTTAAGACGTGCGGCGGCATCCGTTTTTTCCCACGTGAAACTATCTCCGGACCGGCCGAAATGACCGTAGGCAGCCGTCTTCCGATAAATGGGGCGCCTTAAATTGAGCTGCTTGATAATCCCAAGCGGCGTAAAATCAAACGCCTTTTTTAGGCCGCTCACGATCTGTTCGTCTGAGACCTCGCCGGTCCCAAACGTGTTCACCATAATCGAAACCGGCTCGGCAACGCCGATCGCATAAGCGATTTGAATCTCACAACGGGAAGCCAGTTTGGCAGCCACTATATTTTTTGCGACGTAACGCGCAAAATAGGAAGCGGAGCGGTCTACTTTGGAAGGATCTTTTCCGCTAAACGCACCTCCTCCGTGAGCCCCGACACCTCCGTAGGTATCGACGATAATTTTCCGGCCCGTTAAACCGGTATCCCCGACGGGTCCGCCTACTTCGAACCGGCCGGTCGGATTCACAAAGATTTTTGTTTCTTCGTCTAAATACTGCGGCGGAATCACCCGCTTGATCAAATGTTCTTTAATGTCCCGCTCGATCGTTTCAAGCTTGGTATCTTTGTCATGCTGAGTGCTGACGACCACGGCCACCACCCGAACCGGCTTTCCCCCGTCATATTCCACCGTGACTTGACTCTTCGCATCCGGACGCAGGTAAGGAAGCCGGCGGCTTTTTCTGATCTGAGCCAATTCGTACACGAGTTGATGGGCCAGCATAATCGGAAGCGGCATGAGCTCCGGCGTTTCGTTCGTGGCATAGCCAAACATCATCCCCTGGTCGCCGGCGCCTCCCCGATCTACGCCCATCGCAATGTCGGGAGACTGCTGGTGGAGGTGAATCTGAATATCGCAAGATTGGTCGTCAAAACCCAGCGCGGGATTGTCGTAGCCGATCTCCTTAATCACATTCCGAACGACAGCGGGCACATCCACTTTCGCCTTTGCGGTAATCTCACCCGCTACAATCAACGTGTTCCGCGCCACCAGCGTTTCGCAGGCCACGCGCGCATTAGGATCCTGCGCAATAAAAGCGTCTAAAATGGCATCGGAGACTTGATCACACAGCTTGTCCGGATGCCCCTCGCTTACCGATTCTGACGTAAATAAGTGCTTTCCTTTTCTCATGGGACTCAACTTCCTTTCTTTTTTTGATTTTTCCCGCATCTTCAAGATTTTTTTAGATAATTTTGATAAAACGTATCGGCTTTCTGATACGATGCTAAGTCGCCGATATCAAACCATGTTCCGTTAAACGTAAATGCGTAAACGTCCGTTCGTTTTGAAAGCCACGCGATATAAAAACCGGGCGCGTCCGGATTTTTGTTTTCCGCCAGATATTGATCCAGATACGTCAAACTTTCCTGAGGCAGATAATAAAAGCCCATGGAAGCCAGCGTGGTCGGCGGATTTTTCGGCTTCTCAAGAAAATCCGTAATTTTACCCCTGGAATCCGTTTTGACCAAGCCGTATTTGGCGGCTAATCGGCGGTCTTGGACATCATAAACACACAAGGACGCCGCCGGTTTCTTGGATTCACCGAACGATACAAAAGATGAAAAATCCGAATCAAACAAATTATCTCCGGCAATCACCAGAATATCATCTTGATTGCCCGTTTCCTGAACGGCCAGCTTGAGATCGCCGATGGCGCCCAAACGGGTTTCCGGATCTTTGGTTCCGTCATGGATGACTACAATTGGTTTTTTTGCTTTCACCGTTTTTTTCCAGTCACAAAAATTTCCGTAGAACCGGTCGTTTGAAACCACCACTACTTGTTCTAAGGAAGGAACGGAATCAAGTTTCGATAAAAGATGGCTCAAAAGCGCTTCCCCCGCAATCGGAAGAAGCGGTTTCGGCCGATCCTCGGTCAACGGATAAAGCCGCGTGCCGTATCCCGCGCAAAGAAAAACCGCTTTCATCACGCAAGCGGCTCCTTCGCCAGCTCGGACTTGAGGTGTTGGATCACCTCCACAGGCGTCGGGTCCGTCCGATACAAAACGGCAAGATAAAAGCTAATCCAATCCCCCAAATGAACCAGTGAGAACATCCGCGCCAAAAGACCCTTACCCTGTGATTGAATCTCTAATACTTTTCCGGCATAACGTTTCACCACCTCCCGCGTCAGATTCATTCGCGTCTGGACACGTTTGTGATCCGATGGATCCCGCAAAAAGAAAACAACTGTCTCCTTCAACAGCGCTTTCGGATACTGCCACCCCACCAGCTCGTTGTGATTCATCTCCGGGAGAACGTGATGCGAAGCAAGTGCCTTTGAATTTTCTTCAATTTGTCCGCGCCACCGGAGCGCTACCACATCAAAATAATCCGTCCCTGCGTACACAATGGGATATTTCTGAAAACATAATGATGCCGCCTGCTTCGCAAAATTCTTACCAAACGGAACCTCCGGAGCATATTGCGTCTCACTCAGCCGACGGAGGACTTCACAGGCTTCTTTCAACTCATCCGGCCGGTAGGCTTCCTTGAAACCCATTTTTGATAAAGCAATGAGAAGCGGAACAACCGAGTACCCCAGCGCCGCACGGGGTGAAAATCCACCCGGAATTTGAATGAGCGGAAATGAATTCGCTTTGGCCAGCTGAGCCAATTCACCGCCGGAAGTAATCGCAAGAATCCGCGCACCGCGCTTCATCCCCTCTCGAAATGAACTCAGCGTTTCTTCCGTATTCCCTGAGTAA
>JACQQT010000092.1 GCA_016206815.1 Candidatus Omnitrophota bacterium
AACTGGATCATGGCAACGCGCAAACCATGGCCGGCAGCACGAAAAGCAATCCCCAGCGCAGCCGAAGTTTTCCCTTTTCCATCGCCGGTATGAACGATGATTAAACCCTTCTTCTTGGATTTTTGCTCAGGCGTGTACTTGGGCTTCTTTTGAGGAGATCGAGGCATGGTCAGCTTGTTCTAAACGAATAAGCGGTACTCGCCGAAATTATGCGTGAAGCCAATCCGTATCAAAAGGCTCTAAATGCGGTTTCCAGGGAATGAAAAAGGTCCCTACCTCGAAAACACCGACCACTTCCCGCACGGCAAACCACGTGACACCGCGGAACAATCCAGGAATGAAACCACGAATTAGATTCGTCCGTTTTATTTCTTCTTTGAGCTGATAAACCAACTCAAAGGGCCCTGTCACGATATTCACAAAACCGCTGTTGAAACGTTCCAGAGGCGCTGAATAAAAGCTTTGTCTCGGCTGAGACAGGTCCGGTGACTCGCCCGGTTTTTGCTTGGAAAAACGCGTGCATCCGAGGGTAAAAGACAAGCACAACAAAATGACGACGGAAAAATAAAAACGCCTGGCTTGCTCATGATACGTCGTGGCTGACTTCATGGATCCATCCTCCTTGTTTCAATCAGTTTCATTTTTCCGACTGGCGATGATGGAGACCATTCAAATGGGCTTGCCCATTTAAAAGCGATATCTCCCGGTTTCCCTTCCCAAAGTGAATGACGCTGATCGATGCCGGATCGATCCGAAACGTCCAAAAAACCTCGGGCATCACTTTTAAAATATGAATGAGAAACATCCGAATCGGACCGCCATGCGTGACGATCACGCAGGTTTTGTCTTCGTCTCGATATTTCTCTAACAGCTCTTTCAAAAAACGGGAAATGCGGAGGTCCAGCGACTGAAGCGACTCGCCCTTCGGCGGACGGCTCGACCACTTGGCTTGATACCAACGGCGGGCCAATTCAGGAAATCGGAGACCGACGTCCCGGTGCGACTTCCCTTCCCAGCTTCCGAACGAAACTTCATTTAAGCGCTTGTCAACGAAGACCGATTTCCGGCAAGCCGACGCAATGAGCTTAGCGGTTTCCCGCGCTCGCGTCAACTCAGATGAATAAACGGCTATCGGTTTCTCTTTCTGAAGCCTTCGTGCCACCGCCCGTGCCTGACGAAGCCCGCGGCGATTCAAAGGAACGTCCGTCGATCCTTGATAGCGCCCTTCTCTCACCCACTCTGTTTCACCATGCCTAACCAAAATCAACTTCATCTTAAAGTGCCAAACGCATCTCGCGCGATTGAACCATTTGCGCCAGATGCTTTGCAATGACATCGGCTTCCAGATTCACGCGGTCCCCGCGCTTTCTCCGGCCGATCGTAGTCGTTTTTGCCGTATGAGAAATCACGGCCACGGTAAAAGAATGACCCGCCATTTTCTGAACCGTGAAACTAACGCCGTCAATTGCCACGGAGCCTTTCTCCACCAAATGCGGCAAGACATTCGGGGAGGCTTCAATCTCGAGCGCATAACTTTTCCCATGACTTTTACGACTCAAGATGCGTCCTGTGCCGTCCACATGCCCCAACACAAAATGCCCGCCCATCCGGTCGCCCCACTTCAGAGAACGCTCTAAATTGACGGCCTCTCTTAATCGCAAACTTCCAAGTGTTGTCTGCGCCAGAGTTTCGGGAACCGCCTGAACCGTAAAGTGCTTGGGATTTTGAATTTTGGTCACCGTCAAACAGACGCCATTCACTGAAACGCTTTCTCCCCGCTTCAAAGGTTTTTCCCACGGCCGAATTTCAAACGTCAGTTGGAATTGTTTCTTTTGACGTTCTTTTCGAACCAATTTTCCCTGTTTTTCCACAATGCCCGTAAACATTAGGAACGAACGTATCCTTCCAGTAATAAATGATCACCCAGCAATGTCAGCCGGGTAGGGCGAATTTTGGATGCTTCGTCCAATGCATTAATTCCGACGCCTTCCACAGAGGTTTTTGCCGTCCGCCCGCCGATGATTTTCGGAGCGAGAATCCATTCAATTTTATCGACCAGGCCGGCGTTAAAAAAACTCCAAGCGACTTCTCCGCCCCCCTCCACCAAAAGCGAAACAATGCCGAGAGCGCCCAAGGCGCGGAGCAGTTGGTTTAAATCCACCTCTCCCTTGCTTGAATCCAAGGCCATGAGAGTTACTTTGGAACGGCTGAATTTTTTTGAGACGCGGGAAAGAAATTTTCGCGAACAAGCCAAAACGGAAACTCCGGAAGCGTGAAAGATGTGGGCGCTTGGAGAGCTTTCACCTCTTTCATCCAACACAATCCGCCACGGTGTTTTTGTAAGCTTTCCGTTCCGGACGGTTAAGCGGGGATTGTCCTTCAGTAACGTGTTCTTGCCGACCAAAATAGCATCTTGTTGTGCCCGCAAGCGGTGGACCCAATTGCGCGATTGAACGTTTGAAACCCACCTGCTTTTTCCGGTCCGGGACGCGATTTTTCCGTCCAAACTTTGCGCCATCTTCAGCGTCACAAAAGGCAGCTTTGTTTTGACCCATTTCAAAAAAGCTTCGTTTTGAAGCTCGGCTTCCCGTCTCAAGATTCCGGTTTCTACTCGAATCCCGCAGCGCTTGAGGATCCCTAGACCCCGGCCCTGATGTTTGGGATTGGGGTCAACCGCAGCAACCACCACCCGTTTGATGCCGGCTGTTTTGATCGCTTCCGTGCAAGGAGGTGTTTTTCCGTAGGTGGAACACGGTTCAAGCGTTACATAGAGGGTGGCGCCCCGTGCGCGTTTTCCTGCTTTTCGAATGGCTTCCACTTCCGCATGAGGCCCGCCGAAAAATCGGTGAAAACCTTCCGCAATGAGTTTTCCATTTTTGACTAAGCAGGCGCCCACCATCGGGTTGGGATGGGTGAGGCCGCGGCCCTGCTCCGCACAGGCAAGTGAGCAACGCATCCACACTTGATGAGTAACTGTCATCCCCGAACGCTGAGCTTTGACGTCATTGCGAGCGAACTTGCCCGCCAAGAATTGTGGCGGGCGAGTGAGCGAAGCAATCTCAGAGATTGCTTCGGCCTTGCTTGGGATGCTGCCTCGCAATGACGGCTTAATCATTCCTTTTCCTCCGGTGTGATGGGCGTATCGGATTTATGAACTTCGGTATGATTGATTTTGTCCAGGATGCCGTTGACGAACTTGCCGGCTTCATCCTGAGAATATTTTTTCGCGACGTTGACGGCTTCGTTAATGGTCACTTTGGGCGGAATTTCATCCATAAATAAGAGTTCAAAAACAGAAAATCGAAGAATATTGCGGTCAACAGCTGCCATTCGATTGAGCTGCCAATTCTCGGTATACTGGCTAATCTTCTGATCAATTTCAGCAAGATGTTCGCGGGTTCCCCGCACAATTCGTTCTGCAAATTCACGGACATCATCGGGTGCCGGATGGAATTCCCAAAAGGAAGGAAGAATTTGGTCGAGCGGATAGTCCACCAAGTCAGCTTGATAAAGAATCTGTAACGCACATTCACGTGCTTGTGTTCGCTTTCGCATAAGGAGATGAAAAAGAGCGGTAAAGCATGGGAAAAATAAAAGAACGGTTATGTTTTAAATTCTCGCTCGAGAAATTCTTTAAGCTTCTCCTCCTTTTCTTTCCCTTCATGAAGTTCTGCCGCAAGTGCAGCCATCTCAAACGCGGACCGTGCCGCATCACGGCCTTTGTTGCCTTGCTTACCCCCGGCTCGATCCAATGCCTGCGCCATATTCTCAACCGTCAGCACGCCGTAACCCACCGGAATCAAGCGTTCCAAAGCCACTTTTTGGAGGCCGTCGCAAACACTTTGAGCAACGTGTTCATAATGGCTGGTTTCGCCGCGAATCACACACCCCAGGGCAATCAAACCATCCAGCGTTTGAGATTGGCTCAAGGTTTTACAAGCAAGCGGAATTTCATAAGCGCCCGGCACCCACACGACGTGGATGGCGGCCTCGGAAACCCCCAAGCGTCTGAGTTCATTCAAAGCTCCCTCCAACATCGTTTTGGTCACAAGCTCGTTGAAACGGGAAACCACAACGCCAAAACTGAAAGGACTGCCGCCTGCGTATTTTCCTTCCATCACATGCGCCATTTTAATGCACTCCAAACTGGCCGAACAGATGTCCCATTTTTTCCCGCTTCGCTTTCAAATATTTTTCATTGTGAATGTGAGGAGGCATCTCAAGCTGAATCCGTTCCACCACTTTCAAACCGTGACCCTCCAAGCCGACAATCTTTCGGGGATTGTTTGTGAGAAGCCGGATTTCGTAAAGGCCGAGATCCTTCAAAATCTGGGCGCCGGTTCCGTACTCTCTTAAATCCGGTTTGAATCCCAATTCCTCGTTCGCTTCCACCGTATCCAATCCCTGATCCTGCAACTGATACGCTTTCAATTTATTGGCCAGACCGATGCCGCGCCCTTCCTGACGAATATAGAGAAGAACGCCTCTTTTTTCCTTCTCGATCATTTCCATAGCGGCCGTCAATTGTTCCCTGCAATCACAGCGAAGGGATCCGAATACTTCGCTCGTAAAACATTCCGAATGAACGCGAACCATCGTCGGCGCCTCAGAAATCTCGCCCTTGACAAGCGCAATATGCTCCAAACCGTCCACCAAAGACCGGTAAAGTTTCATCTTCCAAATGCCGGTTTCGGTGGGAATGTCCGCTTCCGTGATTCGCTCAATCAGCTTGTCAAACTGCCTTCGGTAGGCAATCAGTCCTTTAATCGTCCCGATTTTAAGACCGTGACGTTTGGCAAACGCCAAGAGTTCCGGCGTCCTTGCCATCGTTCCGTCGTCATTAATAATTTCGCAAATGACGCCTGCCGGCGTTAATCCCGCAAGGCGGGCCAAGTCGACGGCGGCTTCGGTGTGTCCTGCCCGAATGAGAACGCCTCCGTATTTTGCGCGAAGCGGAAAAATATGGCCGGGGGTGACGAGGTCGTTCGGTTTCGTTTTCGGATCCGCTAAAATTTCAATGGTTCTGGCCCGGTCGTGAGCCGAAATACCGGTCGTAACACCTAGGCGTGCATCCACTGAAATGGTAAATGCGGTCGCCATGGGGTCTTCCGAGCGCGTCACCATGTCCTTCAACCCCAAACGAAAAAGACGGTCGTCGGGAAGCGGCGCACAAATCAAGCCGCGCGCTTCCTTCATCATAAAATTTACCTTCTCGGAGGTTACAAACTGGGCAGCCAGAATGAGATCGCCTTCGTTTTCACGGGATTCATCATCCACCATGATGACGAAGTTTCCCTTCGCAATCTCTGCGATCACTTCCTCGATAGGATCAAATTGGATGGTTTCGGACATTTGGAATCGCTCCTCACAAAAGTAACGGATTATAGCAGTAAGGCATTGATTTGTCAAAACTTAGGGAAAAGCACAGGCTGTCGAAATCCGAAATCTCAGCTTATCGTGTCACCTTTTAGACGGAATCGGGTTAAGCCCTAGAAAAGCTGATACGATGATATAATACGGCTTATGGCGAACTCTGAAATCAAACTTGTCCTGACCAGTGCAATTCTCTTCTTATTAACCCTCCTGGTTCCCGGCTTTGAATTCCTAATGTGGGTCGCTTTTGTACCAATCCTCTTGGGCTTTTATCGATGGAAACCGCTTCAAAGTATTGCGTCAAGCCTTTTCATCGGCATTGTATTTTTCACCGCCCTTTTTTACTGGATTCCGCGGTACGACCTTAAAATTTTTATCAGGGTTCTTCTTTTAAGTCTTCCTCTCTTTATCCTCTTTGGGTGGTTGACTTCCCTCTTTTTGACAAAGTTTCGCTCTGCTGCACTCCAAATTTTAGCGCCGCCATTGGCCTGGGCTCTTGCGTCTCTCGTGTACAAACTGACCCCCATGAACATTTTGGGAGATCAAATCGCTTTTATTCAAGCGCCGCTTTTTCCCGCATTGACACGAATTGTTGGCATCTGGGGGATTGCAATCCTCATCCTTCTTGTTAATTCGCTCGTCAGCTACTGGTTAACTCAAAAATCGACCCTCGCAAGAAATGGAATTGTCATCGTTTTTCTCGTTCTGATCGCAAGCAGTTTCCACACCCCTCAATTTGCCAAAGCAAATCCCGTCAAAGTAGCGTTGATCCAGCACAATTTCCCCATTCCAACGGACTGGCGGGTGACGTATCAAAAGGAAATCATAAAAACCTACGAACAAGCGATCCGACAATACGGCAAGTCGGTTGATCTCGTCGTTTTTCCCCAATACGGGCTTCCGATTGACGTGTTACGTCATCCCACATGGCTCAACCGATTATCCCGCAGTGAACATACATCGATCCTGCTTGCCACCTATATTCCCAAAGAACCCGGCGGAAGCCTTGTGGAAGGCGAACGGTTTGACTCAGCCCTTTTATTTTCTCCGCACCCATCCAATCCTCAAGAATACCGTGCCGTCACACCGCCGCCTTTTCGAAACATCGGGCAGGTATTAGGCTCAAAGCGAACACCCCTTCAGCTTTCCCCCTCACCCTCCCCTCTCCCCCTTAAAGGGGGAGAGGGTAAAGGTGAGGGGGTAAAAATTGGCGTGATGTTATGCTACGAAGACGTCCGGAGCGAGGAAGGACGGCTTTGGATTCAAAATGGCGCGGAAATCATCACGGCGCTTTCGAATCCGGGACATTTTTTGGGAACGCCGCTCCCCCGTTATCATCTGCTCCATGAC
>JACQQT010000089.1 GCA_016206815.1 Candidatus Omnitrophota bacterium
AGCCTAGACAGAAAGCATTCACGAGCGGATTGCCTTCATAGAATTCATCGAAATAAATTTCGCCGCCCACCGTCGGAATCCCGATGCAGTTGCCATAATGGGCAATCCCGGCAACGACGCCTCGCAAATAATTTTTGTTTTGATCTTGGTCCAGCGAGCCGAACCGAAGTGAATTCATGGAAAGGATCGGCCGGGCACCCATCGTAAAAATATCGCGGATGATTCCGCCTACCCCGGTGGCTGCCCCTTGAAATGGCTCCACGGCGGAAGGATGATTGTGGCTTTCAATTTTAAATGCGATCGCGAGGCCGTCGCCGATGTCAACCACGCCCGCGTTTTCTTCTCCCGGCCCGACGAGTAGGGGCACGGCACGCCGTACCCCTACCGTTGTATCTCTCAATAATTTAAGAACCAGGCGGGAATTTTTGTAGGAGCAATGTTCGCTCCACATCACGGAGAAGATACCGAGTTCCGTGAAATTCGGATCGCGCCCTAAAATATCACAAATTCTTCGATACTCTTCCCGGGTTAAACCGTGAGATGCGATGAGTTCTTTGGTTATTTGTGGTTCTAGCATCGTTATGCTCATAGAACTATTTCCTCCCCCCTTGCGGGGGAGGATAAAGGTGGGGGGTCATTAGATGATCTAACCCCCATCCTAACCTTCCCCCATAAAGGGGGAAGGAATGAAGCATTTCATTTGCAGTTCTCATTTTAATACCGATTCCCAAATCTTCCGGCCGTCGCCCGCGTTTAATACGTCTTCGCTGGCCCGCTCCGGATGGGGCATCATTCCAAGCACGTTTCCTTTCCGGTTTGTAATCCCCGCAATATGGGCGAGGGAGCCGTTCGGGTTATACGAAGCTCCCGTTTCGCCCGCTTGAGAGCAATATCGAAACACAATCTGATTTCCCGCTTCCAGTTCCTCCAGCGTTTTTTCATCACAAAAATAATTACCTTCTCCGTGCGCGATCGGGATTTGAAGCACTTCGCCGGAAGACAATCGATTGGTAAAAACGGTTTCTGAATTTTCAGTTCTGAGGTAAACGTGTTTGCAAACAAACCGGAGTGAGCGGTTCCTGAGCATCGCGCCCGGAAGAAGGCCCACTTCGAGGAGGACTTGAAACCCGTTGCAAATTCCAATGATGGGCCTTCCCTGCTCGGCATGATTCATGACGGCATTCATGACGGGCGAAAAGCGCGCGATGGCGCCGCACCTGAGATAATCTCCGTAGCTGAATCCGCCCGGCAGTACCACCAGATCAACGTCCGGCAATGCGGTTTCCTTATGCCACACGTATTCAACTTCTGTTTTCATCACATCGTTTAAAACATGCCAGCAATCGCTGTCGCAATTGGAGCCCGGGAAAACGACGACCGCCGCTTTCATCGCAATTCTTCCAATTGATAGACGTATTCTTCGACAATCGGATTAATCAAAAGCCGGTCGCACATGGTCTTCAGATCGGCCTCCGCTTTTTTCCGGTCTCCCGAATCGAGCGTCATCTCAAAATGCTTTCCCACCCGAAGGCTTTCTACCCCTTTAAAGCCCAGCGTGTGCAAAGCCTGCAAGACCGTTTGGCCTTGCGGATCCAACACCGATTTTTTAAGCGTCACTTCAATTTTAGCTTTGAACATTTTATCTCCGTCGTCATGATACCTTCTTCCCTGTCAATTTTTCATAAATTTCGCAATAAGCCGCGCTGGTTTTCTCGACGATTTCCTCCGGAAGTTTGGGAGCCGGCGGTTTTTGATTCCACTGAATTTTCAAAAGATAATTGCGGACGATCTGCTTATCAAAGCTCGGTTGGTCGTGCCCCGGTTCATAGGTCTTTTTCGGCCAGAAGCGGGAACTGTCGGGGGTGATGGCTTCGTCAATGAGAATCATCCCCTCACCCTCCCCTCTCCCCCTAGGGGAGAGGGTTAGGGTGAGGGGAACGCCGAATTCAAATTTCGTATCGGCTACAATAATGCCTTTTGAATCGGCGTAGTCCGCTCCCTTTTGATATAAATCGATGGAGGCGGTGCCGAGCCGCTCCGCATTCTTTCCGCCCACAATTTTGGCCGCTTGCTTGACCGAGATGTTTTCATCATGGCCCGAGGCAGCCTTGGTCGCCGGCGTAAAGAGCGGCTTTGGAAGCTTGTCACATTGCTTCAAGCCCTTGGGCAACCGGTAACCGCAGACATGCCCTGTCTTTTGATAATCTTTCCATCCGCTGCCCGTGATGTAACCGCGAACGACGCACTCCACCAAAAAAGGCTTCGTTTTTTTAACCAACATGGAACGACCTTCAAGGTGTTCGCCGAATTCCTCCGTCATGTTTTTGGGGAGGTTCATTTTTGAAACGTCCGAGGTAATGAGATGGTGCGGCATGACCTCCTTAAAGAAATGAAACCAAAAAACCGAAATTTGAGTGAGGACTTTACCCTTCAGCGGAATCGGGTTCGGAAGGATCACATCAAAAGCACTCAGTCGATCGGAAGCGACGATCAGCAATTGATCGTCACCCACCTGATAGATATCGCGAACCTTGCCGCGCCCCGCCAAGGGCAGCGGTAAATTAGATTCCCAAACTGTTTTGGTTCTCATAATCGTCCTCGCCGTCATTGCGAGGCCAGCCAACGGATGGACTGGCCGAAGCACCGCGGAGCAGTGCCGCAAGGCAGCTTATGCTGTCCTTGCAGGCAATCACAGCTCGCAGATTGCTTCGGCCCTGCGTAGGATGCAGCCTCGCAATGACGGCCGCCAGCGATTTCATAAATGAATGAAAACACCGTGTTCTCAATAGCGGC
>JACQQT010000097.1 GCA_016206815.1 Candidatus Omnitrophota bacterium
AGGAAGCCGCCAAGTTTGTGAAGGAACGCTATGGGGACGATTATCTTCCGAAGACGCCGAATCTTTATCGTTCCAAAAAAGGCGCGCAGGAAGCTCACGAAGCCATCCGGCCCAGCTCCGCTTATCGTTTGCCGGATGAAAACAAATCATATTTATCGGAGGATCAGTACAAACTGTATGATTTGATCTGGCGTAAATTCGTTTCCTCTCAGATGACGACCGCCGTCGATCAGGTGACCTCCGTTGAGGTATTGGCCGGCGGCGAATACGTGTTTAAAGCCAGCGGCACCAAAAATTTATTTCCCGGTTTCTCGGCTGTCTTTTCCGAGATCGGCAGAGCGGCCAAGAAGAAAGAAGAATCCGATGATGAGGAGGGAGAAGATCAGGAATTTCCGGAACTTGTGCAGAATGAAATTCTGAAACTTCACGAATTGATCGGGAATCAGCATTTTACCAAACCGCCGCCGCGTTACAATGATGCCAGTTTGGTCAAAACGTTGGAGGAGGAGGGGATCGGCCGGCCGAGCACCTATGCGCCTATTATTTATACGTTGATCAACCGGGATTATGTGGAACGGAAAAGCAGCGCTTTGATGCCGACCGAACTGGGCGAGACGGTGATCGGTCTTTTGGTCGAACATTTTCCTTACGTTCTGGATATTCAGTTTACCGCTTTAATGGAAGAAGAGCTGGACAAGATTGAAGAAGGCGAAATGGACTGGGTCAAAGTATTGCAGGATTTTTACGGTCCTTTTGAAGAACGGCTCAAAGAAGCAAAACTCAAAATGAAAGATGTCCGGCAGGATCCCGTTCCGGCCGGTGAGAATTGCGATAAATGCGGGAAACCCATGATGATTAAATGGGGCCGGTTTGGAAAATTTATTGCGTGCTCCGGCTTTCCGGAATGCCGGAATACAAAACCTATTTCCACGGGGGTGGCGTGCCAAAAAGAAGGTTGCAGCGGTTATTTGGTGACGCGAAAAGGAAAAGGGGGACGTAAATTTTACGGCTGTTCGAATTATCCAAATTGTGATTACGTCATCAACCAGCTGCCCCAAAAAGAATCTGCCGAGAAAACCTTAGAAGAAAAACCCCCCGAAGCTGAAGAAGTCGACGAAGACGTTTGATATTCCTTGATGAACACATCCACTTTGCCTCAACATGCGAGCATTGAACGGTTCCTTCATTTTTTGGAAGCCGAAAAGAATGCCTCGCCCCACACCATCAAAAATTACAGGAGTGACTTGGCGGAATTTTTCCGTTTCCTCGGGACGGTCAAGGTAAGTGATGTTAATTATCTGGCCATCCGGCGGTTCCTGGCGCATTTAAAGGAAAAAGAATTCCTAAGGAGTACGGTTTCCCGCAAGCTGGCCTGTCTGAAATCCTTCTTTAAATATTTAACCCGCGAACATCTTGTCGAAAATAATCCTGCCAGCGGGATTGCGACCCCGAAAAAGGAAAGGCGGCTCCCTTCGTTTTTGGAAATGAAAGAAGTCGAGCATCTGTTGGAGTCAACGGTGGGGGATTCGTGGGAGATGAAGCGTAATCGGGCCATTTTGGAGACGCTTTACAGCTCCGGGATTCGAGTCGGCGAACTTGTGGGTTTGAATTTAGAAGACGTCGATCTTTTAAGCGGGCTCGTGAAGGTGCGCGGAAAAGGAAAAAAAGAACGGATCGTCCCGCTTGGTTCGTGTGCCGCAAAAGCGATTAAAGAATATTTAGACGTTTTGTCTATGGATGCCGAACGTGCTTCGGTTCCTTTGTTTCTCAACCGGCAAAAGACGCGTCTGACGGACCGGAGCGTCCGCCGGATTCTTTTAAAGTGCGCACAGCGCGCGGCGCTTAAAAAAGACATTTCACCGCATACACTCCGGCATACCTTTGCCACTCATTTATTGGATCGCGGAGCCGACCTCAGGAGCGTGCAGGAATTGCTGGGCCATACCCATCTTTCCACCACGCAAATTTATACCCATGTTTCGGCGAAACGGTTGCGGGAAGCTTATGATCAGGCGCACCCGAGGGCGTAATGCTGTCATCGCGAGCCCCGCGAAGCGGGGCGTGGCGATCTCAAACTTTGAGATTGCTTCCGGTCCATCCGTTGGCCGTCGCAATGACTTCAAGGAGTATGAATGCAGATAATTTATAATATTGTTTTTATTTTGTTCGCCATCGTCTCGATTCCGAAATTTTTGGTGAGGCTCAATCAATCGCGCAGCTCACAAGAGCTCTTACGGGAACGATTTGGTTTTTTGCCGCGGGATTTGCCTCAGAAATTGTCGGATCAAAAAGTCGTTTGGGTTCATGCGGTCAGCGTCGGCGAAGTGATGGCGGTTCGCAGATGGATCCGATCGTTTCTCCAGATGTATCCGGATTGGACCGTTGCGCTTTCGGTGACGACACCGACCGGCCGTTCGGTTGCGCAGTCACTGGCTTCCGAGAAAGTTGTTATTTTTTACGCACCTTTCGATTTAAGCGCTGTCGTACGGCGCTTCATTCAGTCGCTTAAGCCCAGGCTGATTTTGCTGATGGAGACGGAAATTTGGCCCAATTTGATTTTAGAGGCCGGCAAATCCAAAATCCCGATCGGTATTATGAACGGCCGGTTGTCCCCGCGCTCGTTTCAGCGGTACCGTTTGATCCGTGGCTGGATTTCATCTCTCTTGAATCGGCTTTCTTTTTGCCTGGTTCAAACCGAGCGCGATCGAGCGTATTTTTCAGGGTTAGGGATGGCGGGAGAAAAGATGGCGCTGACCGGGAATATGAAGTTCGATCAAGATCAAATTTCAGAAGGAATTTTTCATCAAGATCGTTCCAAACCCCGGGATTTCTCGGCGGACGGTCTCATCTTCGTTTGCGGCAGCACGAGTTGGAATGAGGAGGAGATGCTTTTGAGGGTCTATCAACGTTTACTCGGTATTTTCAAAAACCTGCAGTTGGTTCTGGCGCCGCGCCATCCCGAACAGATTTCAAAAATTGCGCGCGCCATTCAACGCCGTCAACTTCGTTTTCGTTTTTTCTCCGAGAAACATTTAGAAACGCCGTTTCAGGTTCTTTTGGTGAATCAGATGGGAGTGTTGAAGCATCTCTATTCATTTGCGGACGTTGTATTCATCGGCGGGAGCTTTACCCGCCGGGGCGGTCAGAATCCGATCGAGCCTGCTCAATTTAAAAAACCGTTGCTGCACGGGCCGCATGTATTTAATTTTCACGAAGTCTACCGATCACTCGATCAACAGGAGGCAGCGTTCCGAGTGACTTCTGAGGAGGAACTTTTTGAAAAGGTCAAAACACTTTTGGGAGCCCCGGAGCTCAGACGCCAAATGGGCGAGACAGCATGGGCTGCCATTCAATCCATGAAAGGAGCTACGGCGCGTACGTTGGATCTCTTGGCGAATTGGATTCAAACGCAGGAACCTTCCGCGGCCGTTCGATAAAACAATGAATCTACGTAATTATTTTCGTTTGATTGCGGGGGATCAACCATCCGTCAGCCGCTGGGCGTGGTTTTGGAAACCCATTTTGAGGATCGGTTCTTTTTTTTATTGGGTCGGTCTCAAGGTTCATCAAGGGTCATACCGCTTCGGAGTTAGAAAAAAGCATGCATTGTCGTGTCCTGTCATTAGCGTCGGGAACCTCACTTGGGGCGGTACCGGGAAGACGCCCATCGTTGAGTATGTGGCGCGTTTTTACCTCAATCGGAGAAATGCACCGCTCATCCTTGCGCGAGGCTACGGTCAAGATGAAAGCAAAATGCTTTCCCGCCAGCTGCCGGACGCGCAATTTGGGATCGGAAAAGATCGTTACCAGGCAGCACGGAAAGTGTTGGCGATGCGGTCCGTCGACGTTGCCATTTTAGATGACGGATTTCAACATTGGAGCATCCGGCGCGATTTGGACGTTGTTCTTGTCAATGCGCTGAATCCGTTTGGCAATGGCTCGGTCATTCCGCGCGGAATTTTAAGGGAACCGCTTGGCGGGCTCAAACGGGCTTCGCTCGTTATTTTAACGGATGTCAACTTGACGCCGCGCAAAGAACTTGAAAATTTGAAGGCAAAAATAAGAACTGTTTCGCCGAAAGTAGAGTTTGTCGAAGCTTGCCGGGAAGCGCTTTATTTTTACCGTCCCGGTTCCCGAGATCGGATTTCAACAAATCGAATTCAAGGAGAACGGGTGACCAGTTTTTCCGGGATCGGAACCCCCCGTTCGTTTCAGATGCTGCTCAATCAGCTCGGCATCAAGACGGTCCGAAATTTTGAGTTTCCGGATCACCATTTTTACAATGACCGGGAACTGAAAGAAATGCTTGCGGTCAAAGAATCGAGTGAATCGGAGGAAATTATCACGACCGAGAAAGATTTTTTTCGTTGCGAGCAGGCCATGAGGAGAATTCTGAATCCGTTGGTTTTGAAAGCGAGATTGCGGTTGACCAATGGCGAAGGGGTTTTTCACCAATACTTGAGCCGTTTTGCCCGCTCTGTCCCTTTTGTTGAAACGTCAACAGCAGGTTCAAATCAAACACAAAATAGAGCTTTCGAAAATACCCGCTCCAATCAGCGGAGAAATTTTTACCGCAGGCATCCCCGTCAGGAAAGACCTCAGCCCCCTCAACCAACGAGTGTGAATCCGCCCCAAGCGGATTCAACTTCAGAGGGTTCGCATGACTGAGTGGATGGCTTTAAACCTGGTTCGCGGCTTGAGCGCGTTTTTGCAGTGGCTGCCGTTGGAGCCGGCGCTGGCGCTCGGGCGGGCGGCAGGCGTTCTGATTTCTCGATTCAGCCGAAGGCGCCGGATTGCCTACGTCAATTTGAAAGCGGCTTTTGGCGGTCGTTTCAATGCGGAGGAACGGAAGAGGATTGCGAGGAAGCACTTCGTGAACCTGACCCAAAACGCGGTCGAAATTTTACGTTTTCCGAAATTGGATCAGCATTATTTTGAAACCCATATTGAAGTTCAAGGGCGGGATCGATTCGAAAAAATCGTCGAGCGCGGAGGGGGAACCATTTTGGTAACGCCCCATTTCGGCAATTGGGAACTGTCCCAAATTTTATCCGGCATCGCGGGGAAACCCATGCATGTGCTGGCGCGCCAGCAAAAATACAGCCGCCTGGATGATTTCCTGAACGAGTTGCGAATGTCTCACGGGTCTACGGCAATTCACAAAGGCGGTGCCGTTCGCGATTTGATTCGCACCCTTCGGAAGGGCGGCTTGGTCGGCGCGTTGGGTGATTTATCCGGCGGCCGCAGCGGCAGCATCGTTCGATTCCTCGGCAGAAAAACGACCGCGCCGACCGGTATTTTTCAAATCGCCAAACGGACTCACTCCGCCATCCTTCCGTGTTTTATGGTCCGCTTGAACGGGTCTCGTCACCGGGTTTTCGTGGAGGAGCCTTTTCCTTTGCCTGATTCCGGAGACGAAGCGCGGGATGTGGCCGAGAGCGTTGGCGGGTATTACCGTTTGCTCGAGTCTTGGATTCAAAAATATCCCGACCAGTGGTTCTGGATGTATAAGCGCTGGAAGTATTGCTTTACGAAACGAGTTCTTGTGCTTCGCGATGAACGCGCCGGCCACACCCATCAATCGGAGGCGATCCGCCGGGAGTTTGAGAATCTGAGCAAGAGCAAGACCTTGAGCGCGGATTACGAGTTTGTTTTTGATTCCGTGGAAGTTCGTTTTAAAAGCCCGCTGCGTAAAAAGATATTCTTTGCGGCTGCCTTTTTTATCCAACCCTTCATTCAAGGACGCCTTGAGTGGCTGCGTTTCTTTTTTCAGCCGGCTTCAGCTGAGGCGATTGAGAATGCCCAAGCGGATATTATTATTTCAACCGGATCAAACTTAGCACCGTTAAATTTACTGCTGAAAAAAGAAAACCTGGCCAAATCAGTGGTCATGATGAAACCCTCATTTCCTTATTTTCCCGGTTTTTTTGATCTGTGTGTGGTTCCCGCACACGACCGCTTCCGCAAGCATTCCAAGCACATCGTCCGGACGCAGGTGACCCCAAGCCCCGTCAACGAAGCTTTGCTTGAATCCTCAGGCAAGCAGCTTCGGAAGGTTGTTTCGCTCAATCAAAACGGGGCCAAACGAATTAGTATTTTTATCGGGGGGAGTTCAAAGGCTTATCGATTAAAACCGGATGAATTCCGCAAGTGGCTGCGTACGCTCCGAACCTGCGCCGAGGAATTAAACCTGGAGTTTTTAATTACCACTTCGCGGCGGACAGACTCCGAAATCAGCATGATTTTAAAGGAAGAGTTGGCTCAGCATCAGGCAACGAAACTGCTCGTGATCGCAAATGAAGCCAACCTGGATCACGCGACTTATGGGATGCTGGCCCTTTCCGACGCTGCCGTTGTCACCGAAGATAGTATTTCCATGATTTCAGAGGCAGTCGGTTCCGGCAAACCGGTTTTGGTAATCAAGCTCGGCAACGGAAAACTTCCTGCCAAACATCAACGTTTCCATCGCTCGCTCGAGTCTAATGCTTTGGTAACGTTGGCAGATGGTGCGACTTTCCGCAGCAAATTGGAAATCTTGGATCGCCTTAGGAAAGAGAATCCGATGGAACGTCAATCTCAATTGCTTCGCGAAGCACTTCAAAAACTGTTATGAAAATTGCGCAAATATTGCCCCAGTTGAATGTGGGCGGTGTCGAAACCGGCACGGTGGATCTCGCAAAAGCGCTCGCGAAGCGCGGGGATCAGCCTTACGTCATTTCCAACGGCGGGACCCTGGTGGAAGAATTGGTGAAGGCAGGCATTCCTCACCTGAAACTCCCCGTTCACAAGAAATCGATTGCCTCGCTTTCGCTGGTGCGCGAAATTGCCGATTTTTTGGAGCGGGAGCATATTGACGTGATTCACGCGCGGAGCCGTGTTCCGGCCTGGCTTGCCTATCTGGCGGCTCGAAGAACCCATTGCGATTTTGTGACGACATGCCATGGGTATTATTCCAAACATTTTTTCAGCCGTGTGATGGGCTGGGGCAAACGCGTCATCGTCATCTCGCATTCGATCGGAAGACGGATGATCGATGATTTTGGCGTGTCTCCGGACCGACTTGCCCTGGTTCACCGGGGTGTTGATTTGAATCGATATGTTTTTGCTCCGGGAAAATACGACCAGCCTAAAAACGGCCCGCTTCAAATTATCAATGTCGGCAGAATTACGCCCATCAAAGGACATCAGGAGTTCATTCGCGCAGTCCATCTGCTTTCAAAACGTCTACCGAACTTTGAAGTTTCGATCGTGGGGTCGGCCGATCAAGATAAGGCTTCTTACTTTCGGGATTTGAAATCCATGGTCGAACGCTTGGGCCTCGCCTCGCAGGTCAAGTTCTTGGGCACCAGACGCGATATTCCGGAATTGTTGAAAGCTGCCGACCTGTTGGTGCTTTCTTCGAAAATTCCGGAGGCTTTCGGCCGTGTTTTGATTGAGGCAGGCGCTTCCGGTACCGCGGTGGCGGCCTCTCGAATCGGAGGAATTTTAGACATCATCGATGAAAATAAAAACGGACTTTTGTTTTCCCCGGAAAATTTTGAAGAGATGGCGGTGGTGATGGAGCGGCTTCTCCGGGAGCGGTCCCTTGCAAAAAAATTTGCTTTGGCGTTGCGCCAAAAAGTGGAGCAGGAATTTTCACTCGATCAGATGGTGGAGAAAACCTGCCGGGTGTACGAAGACGCGAGACGGCAAACGCGGATTTTGATGACCAAGTTGGGGGCGGTCGGAGATTTGGTGCTGGCGGTTCCCAGTTTTCGGATGGTTCGCAAACGTTTTCCCGATGCGCATATTGCTCTTTTGGTCGACTCCAAGCTGATTCCTTTAGTTCAACACTGTCCTTATCTGGACGAAGTGGTTGGTTTTGATCGTTCGAAACGAAGCGGGCAATGGGAACGGTTGTTCAAATTGGGAAGGCGGCTTCGGGCACGCGGCTTTGATTTATCCGTTGACCTGCAGAACAATTGGAAGACGCATTTGCTTTCTTTTCTTGCCCGCATTCCGAAACGTTACGGTTATAAAAGAGGCGGGTGTGGATTTTTGCTGACCCATCCCGTCCTGGTTTGGGACGGGACCTTAGGACCCGTTGAGCATCAGTTTCAAGTGATTAAGCGAACGGGTGTCATGCATTTCGAAGATCGCCTTGAATTGTGGGCGGATCCAAAGGCGGATCGTGATATTTCGGTAAAATTTCAAGAAGCAGGGATCAGTCCGTCCCATCAGGTGATCGGGTTTGTTTTGGGCGCAAGCCCCAACTGGCCGACCAAACAGTGGCCGGCGGAGCGCTTTGTCGCACTTGCCGGGAAACTGCTTGAAAAACACGATTGTTATATCGTTTTAATCGGGACCGAGGATCATCGGAAACTTGCGGCACTTTTTAATCCGCAGCGTTCCAAAAGGATTTTAGATCTCACCGGAAAGACAAGTTTGACGGAACTGGTCAGCGTGATCAATCGGCTCAACGTCTTGGTGGCCGGAGATACGGCCCCTCTTCATATGGCCGGTGCTTCAAAAGCGAAAGTGGTAGCGCTCTTCGGCCCGACGGAACCCAAACGCCATATGCCGCCGGGCAACGGGCATCTGACGCTTGTCAAACGCATTCCGTGCCAGCCTTGCTATCGCGGCGTATGCACCAATCCCGAGAAGCTGCTTTGTTTGCGCGAGATCAGCGTGGATGAAGTTTTTACCTCGGTCGAAAAACAGCTTGGGCTGGCGAAATGATGATCGCCGTATTTACCAAAAATTGGCTGGGGGACGTCATTTTTGAAAGCCCCGCGATTCGCACGATCAAAGAAAATGATCCAACCTCTCATTTGGTCGCCGTGACGCACCCTCGATGCGTTGAGTTATTAGAGGCCAATCCGTACGTGGATGAAGTGATTTCCTTTGATTCGAAAGCCAAACATAAACGTTTTTTCTCGCAGTTGAAATTTGCTTTCAAATTGCGGAAGCATCGGATTGACAAGGTTTATTTATTCCACCGTTCTTTAACTCACGCTCGCGTGGCCTGGCTGGCCGGAATTCGGGAACGAATCGGCTATGATACCAAGCGCCGTCATCTTTTCTTGACGCATGCCATTCCGGAAGGGAGAGATTCTCGCCATGATGTCCAGTATTTTGTGGATTTGCTCCGCGCATCCGGCCTGAAAACGGAAGGAGAATATCCGTACGAGTTCTATTTTGACGAAACCGATCGAGCCGCCGCAAGATCTCTCGTGGCGGCACATCAACTGAGGCCGGAACGGTTGGTGGCGATGAGTCCGGGCGCCAATTGGCCGCCGAAACGATGGCCGGCCGAATATTTCCGCCGTTTAGCGGATCAATTAATCTCAAGATATAATCTTCAGATTGTTCTCACCGGCAATGAAGAAGATCAACCGATTGTTTCAGCCGTGCTGGATTCTCGTCCCGATCCTCGATTGATTTCAGTTTGCGGGAAAACGTCAGTTCGCCAGCTAGGCGCTTTGTTTTCGATGTGCCGGTTAGTCATCGCGAATGACACCGGTCCGCTTCATGTCGCGGCAGGGGTGGGAACGAATGTGGTGGGCTTGTTTGGACCGACCGCTCCCCGGGAAACAGCACCTTTAGGCCGCGGGCGCAATGTCATTATTCATTATGCGCCGGCGGGCGTGAAATTGCCTTGGATGGGAAAAGATTTTCCGGCGCCGTGGATGGAGCTGATTCCGGTGGATTTGGTACTCCGAACGATTGAAAAGGAAAAATTACTTGAACGATGATCGACCGAACTAAGATTCGAAAAATTTTGGTTTTTACGTTAAGCAACATCGGTGACGTGATTTTGACGACCCCCGTTATTTCGCTGATTCGAAAACATTTTCCCGAAGCACATCTTTCCATTCTCCTGGGGCCGAGAGGGGTATCTATATTTGATCACTGCAAGACCGTAGACGACGTCATCCTTTTTGACAAAAAGGATTTTTGGTTGGATAAACTCAAACTGATCTTGAAGCTTCGGCGCGCGCGTTACGATTGCGTGGTCGATTTAAGAAATTCGCTGATCGCATGGCTCATTGGCGCGCGGTATAAAACTTCAATTTGGATGGATCGAACTGATTACTCCATGCGGAAGCAACATTTAAAACGAGCACGTTTTTTAATCCCGTCGCAAGACGAAGGCAATGAGTTCGATTTCTTTTCAGATGCGGAGCAAGCGAGCGCACTCAAAAAATTTCAGGGAAATGCTTCGGTACCGGGAAATCACCCTTTTATTATTCTCGCACCGGGAGCCGGCAGCGATGTGAAGCGCTGGACCATCTCCGGATTCACTCAAGTGGCAGATCATCTGGTTCAAACGGGCAGGTCGGTGGTTCTGGTGGGAGGGAAAGTGGAAGCTGGTTTGGGCGAAGAATTAGAACAAAAAATTTCAAAGCCCGTTGTGAATTTAATCGGTTTGCTGACCTTGCGCGAACTGGCAGGGCTGATGGCTCGGGCTTCTCTGGTGGTTGCGAATGATAGTTCCGCCATGCACTTGGCGCACGAACTCGACCGTCCTACGGTTTCCATCTTCGGTCCGACGCATGAGAGGAAGTGCAATATCGTCGGGCCGAAGCGAAAAATGGTTCGGCTGCACTTGGAATGCACGCCTTGCGAGCAGGCTCAGTGCCGTTTTGAACGCCGTTACTGTTTAGATGACTTGCCGGCAGCGTTGGTCATTCAAGCCTGTGAGGAACTCTTAAGCGATGCAGTCCATTCAGCTTAAAGGAACCGAAAAAATTTTGGTGACGCGGACGGATCGGATCGGAGATGTCGTTCTGTCGACGCCTGTCTTCTCGGCCATTAAAAAAAGGTATCCGAAAGCGCACCTTGCGGTCATGGTTTTCAAGGAAACGGCGCCCGTCGTTTTAGGAAACCCTTCTGTCGATGAAGTGATTGTCTATGACAAGAAAGGAGTCCACCGCAGTTGGCTGCGGACGCTTGCGTTTGGAATAGGTTTGAGGCGGAAAAAATTTGAGGTCGTCATCCACCTGCATCCGACCAACCGGGCGAATATCATTTCCTGGCTTGCCCGCATTCCGGTCCGGATTGGCTATGAAGTGAAGCGGGGGCGCCACGGCAGAAATCACTTTTTGTTGACCCATGTGATCGAAGAAAAAAAATGGCAAGGCAAGCGGCACGAGGCAGATTACAACTTTGATTTACTGAGCTTTGTTGATGTGCCGAGGCCGGAGGAGTTTGAACTTTATTTTCCGCTGGTGAGTGCGGGAAGAGAACGTTTGAATGAGCGGTTGCCCAAACCATTCAATTCTCACTATGTTGTTTTCCATCCCAGCGCGAGCTGCCCCTCTAAACGATGGTCGCCGGAACAATTGGGGAAAGTAGCGGATTCATTGGCGGCGGCGCACAAAGTGCTTCCGATTATCATCGGAGAAGGCGAAGGGGTTTTGCACGCACGGCAGATGGAAGAAAGCATGAAGGAGAAAGCGGTTAATTTGTCGGGGCAACTTGATTTAAGCATGCTGGGTTGGCTCTTGAAAGGCGCCCGGCTTTTAATTTCCAACGATTCGGGCCCGGTGCATATTGCCGCCGCTTTGAAGACGCCCGTCATTTCAATCTTCGGAAGAAGTCAGCTTGGTCTGGGTCCCGTTCGGTGGAAACCCATTTCCGTAAACAGTTCGTTTCTTCAAAAAGACGTCGGATGCGGGGAATGTCTGGCCCATTTGTGCGAAATTGATTTCAAATGCTTAAAGGAATTAAAGGCGGAGGAAGTTTTGGAAGAGGCCAGAAAATATGAAGCCTTTTTGGCGTAAGAATCGGCCGCTTTCAGTCCGATCCAAGCGCGTTTTGATCGTCCAGCCCTTCGGGATCGGGGATGCCCTTTTCCTGACCCCCCTCATTCGCACGTTAAAAGAAGCTGGCGCTCAAAAAGTTGACTTGTTGTTGGGAAGCAGAACGCGCGAAATTTTTGAGACAAATCCCTGCGTCAGTGAAATATTCGAATGGGGAAAACCTTCCTGCCGTCATCTTTCGGAACGCTGGGCCTGTTTCAAAACCGTCGCATTTTTATTTTGGAGGCTGCGGCGGAATCGATACCACATTTTCATCGATGTTTCTCCGAAAGCGAAGTATGGCGCGATCGCCTGGTTTTTTTTCCGGATTCCGGTACGGATCGGTTTTCGTTTGAACGGGCGCGGAATCTTTTTAACCCATCGGACGGAGTTGGCCGGCGGTTACCAAGAGAAGGCTGTTTCAGAATATTACCTGGATCTGCTTCGCTTTTTTCGCCCGAGTTCTGTCAGTCGGCAGACGGAGTTATTTTTGAAGGAAGAAGATGTGACCGACGCTCTCAGAATTTTACGCAAGCTGGGGGTAAATTCCGACTCCGTTTATTTTGCCGTTTCGCCCGGCGGCGGGGAGTCGTGGGGCCGCGATGCGCGCCTCAAACGCTGGCCGGTTTCGCACTTTGTTCAACTGATTCGCGGCATACGGGATCAATGGAAACAAACGTCCCATCTAAAATTTTTAGTTTTAGGGGGAAACAACGAACGGAGTTTAGGAGAAGCCCTTTTAAAGGATTTGAGGGAAGAGACTGCTTTGAACCTTTGCGGGGCAACTTCCATTCGCGTCAGCGCAGCCTTGATTCAGAAAGCTGCTTTTCTGCTCGCCAATGACGGCGGGCTGGTACACGTTGCCCACGCGCTCAGAAAACCTCTGATTGCGATTTATGGGCCGGTTGATCCGGTTGTTTACGGACCTTATCCAACAAGCGCCCAAACCGTTGTCGTCACAAGACGCGGCCCTGTTTGCCGGCCTTGTTATCAACGGTTTCGGTATCAGGCAGATTGCCAAAGGGTCGAGTGCTTAAGCGGTTTGATGCCGGAAGACGTTCTGGAGCATTTGCGTTCCAATCGCTTCTTCGAGTTATTCCAAACGGAGATGTTATCTACATGAACAGGTTTTGGAATTTGATTTTTCTGATTTGTCTTTTAACGGTTGTGGTGAGCTGCGGCCGGATTCATACCAAAAAAATAAATCCTGCTTCGGGTGAAAATCCGGTTTTAAGCGTAGAAAAGGCATCTTTTAAAATTCGAGAGGGTGAAAAACTCAAGTTTAGCGTTCGATGGCTGGGGATGGAAGTCGGAACGGCTGAAGCGGAGGTGAAAGGGATCGAGAAGATTGGGGCGAGAGACGCTTATCACATCGCCGTTCATGCCCGATCCAACGCGTTGATCGACATTATTTATCCGGTTCGCGATGAACATCACAGCTATATCGACAAAGAAAATTTTCATTCGCTCCGGTACGAAAAAATTTTGCGGGAAGGCGGATATCAGGCTGACGAAGTCATTGACTTTGACCAGGAAAACCACAAGGCGCTTTACCATTCCCGGAAAAACGGCACTAAAAAACAAGTGTTGATTGCCCAACATGTACAGGATGAGGTGTCTTCCGCTTATTGGTTCCGCACCCAACCCATGAAAGTAGGGGATGCCGTTCATATCATTGCGAACGTGGATGAAAAAAACTGGGATTTTGAAGTGAAGGTTCTTCAGCAGGATCGCGTTGAAATTAAAGAATTGGGGGTTTTCGACGCTTTTCAGGTGGAACCCGCCGCCAAGTTTCAAAGCGTTTTTATCCGGCGGGGGAAAATCCGGGGTTGGATGAGTACCGATGAGAAACGCCTTCCTCTGATGATGAAGACAAAAATTCCCGTTTTAGGAACCGTGACGGTCGTCCTGGTGGGTTATGAAGGGTGGTGATCCGGTGAAAAAACGCATCACAAAAGGGCTTTTGTGGCTGGGGGTGCTTTCATTTTTGATCCTAGCGACCGGTTTCGTTTTATTGCCTTCCAAAGGCTATATCCCGGTGCTGATGTATCATGTCATTTTGCCGGAGAAAGACTTGGGGAGAGGTTCCCTCAATGTCGGCATCCGGCATTTCCAGCGGCAAATGTGGTTTCTGAAAACATTCGGGTTTCACCCCATTTCATTGGACGAACTATATGCGATAAAAACGGGACAGGCCGAGCCAAAGGGAAGGGAAGTGGTGGTCACGTTTGATGACGGGCATCGGTCCTATTTGAAAGAGGCCTTGCCTGTGATGGAGCGCTACGGGATTCCGTCGGCGAATTTTCTGATCTGGGATCATTTAAACAACCGTTTTTGGAAAGACTATATGACTTTGGAAGAAGCAAAAAGCATTGCGGAACATCCGTTGGTGACGTTTGGTTCTCACACGCTTACGCACCCCGACCTTCCGGACACAGGCCGCGCACAAGCAGAGGTTGAAATTGTAGAATCAAGGAAGCGGCTTGAAGAGTCATTCGACCAAACAATTGATTATTTTTGTTATCCGTCAGGCTTATTCAACGAAGATATTATCCAATTAGTAGAAGCCGCAGGTTACAAGATGGCTTTTACGACGAAAGCGAAACGCTTAAGGGGGCATCCTGAATCCCTTTATTCATTGCTGCGTCTTAAAGTGAAGCGAACCAATAACCTCTTTATTTTTTGGCTTCATGTTTCCGGAATTTCTGATGCAATGGAACGAGCCGGTCTTTTTTTCCGTCAATTGACAGGTAATAAGCAGAATGATACACTGAGTGCTTATCAATCACACCTTGAGATGACGTAAGTCATTCTCAGTAAAAAGGTTAAGACCATGCGCGCGCCTCAAAAATTTATTTTTCCAAACGGAAAAAGTGTGCGAACGATGCACCAACTGATCGATCAGTTCGCAGGAGTGAGAATTCTCGTCATTGGGGATTGGATTTTAGACGAATTCGTTTGGGGGACGGTTGAGCGCATTTCGCCTGAAGCGCCGGTTCCGGTGGTCAATGTCACACGCGAATCGTTCGTTCCGGGCGGTGCTTTAAACGTGGCCAACAATATCCGCACGTTGGGCGGAGTGGTTTACCCTTGCGGGCTGGTCGGGCGCGATCTCCGCGGCCGAATGCTGGTGAAAGCCATGCGGAAAGAAGGGATCGATACGAGCGGTGCAATTTACGATAGGAGCCGGCCAACGACGCTCAAGACGCGCGTGATTGCACATTCTCAGCAAGTCGTACGTTTTGACCGGGAAGACAATCGGGAATTAAATCGCGAGCATCTCAAAAAGACATTGGCGTTTACCGAAAGAATTCTTCCGAAAGTAGATGTGGTCGTGATCGAAGACTACGGCAAAGGATTGATTACGCCTAAACTTCTCACCCGGGTTTTGAAACAGGCGAAAGCTTTCGATAAGCCTGTTTTGGTCGACCCGAAAGAAAAACATTTTTCCTATTACCGCGGCGTAACCGCCATTACCCCCAATCGAAAAGAAGCGCTAAGCGCTTGCGGTTATGCGGCGGACGGAAAAGTACCCGATATTCATCGGGCAGGGAAAAAATTACTGAAACAGTTTTCATGTCAGGGCGTTCTGATCACGTTGGGGGAAGAAGGAATGGTGCTGTTTGAGAAAAACGGTTCCGTCACCGAAATACCGACTGCCGCTCAGGAAGTGTATGACGTTTCGGGTGCCGGC
>JACQQT010000090.1 GCA_016206815.1 Candidatus Omnitrophota bacterium
AGCTCATACCGGTTATGATAAGGACTTTCATAGCGTGTTTCCCTAAATGATGCCGTGAAAGTGCCTTTATTTTCCGAAACCAGTTTGAGTGTGTTTGAAGGTGGACAGAGGAGGTTGATTACGCAAAGGATAGATTGAGGATCTCTCTTGGCGGAGACGGAGGTAAGGACATCAGGCAGTTCAGAATCCTTAAACTCGGAGAAAATCTTATGCATGGCCTCAGCCAGAAGGGGCATTTCTTCCTTTGTGAGATTCTCGTATCCTGGGAACTGGAAGGCGTTGGAATCTGCGTAAATAATACGTAGGTTGGGGTCTGTAATATCCGGGTCTTTTTTGCCAAATTGGACGCTTTTCGCAGCCCGAACAACTCGGTCCCCCTCTCTGATGACGTAAGTATAATCGGGATCGTCATAACTAATCGTCATCACCGCCCCATCCCGGAAATGGACCTCAATCAAACGGCCTTCGCTGTCAAAGATGCGGCTTTCAACCGTTGGGTTATCAGCTTCTGAAAATTGCACCTCAATTTGCTGGATCAAAATTAAGGTTGCCGCATCAGGATCATCGACAGACGGTCCTATCACCTGGCCTCGGTAAATTACCGTACGGCCTAATTCTTCCGCAGCCGCTTCAAATTTGTAAGCAAATGCCGGACAGCTGGTACTCAAGCAGACCACAAGCGACTCAAAGGTCAGACTTTTCAAGCTTTCCAAGGGATGGCCAAGTTCTTTTTCTAAAGCGTTCAACGCATCCACCGTGATATCGGATGAAGGCACTTCAAAGAGCCGGACTTCTTTTTCCGACACCTGGACCCCGATGAACCGTTTCTCACCTTCCTCCGTTGCAATGGTGACTTCCAAATACGTCCGTCCCTCTATCTCGGTGACCGAAACCGATTTCACGTCTTTGGGATCAATCCCCAATTCATCCGCAATCGCTTGGGCGAGGACAGGGTTAACCGCCGGCTCTCGAATGACCGTGAATGCCAGGACACTTGAATTGCCGGCGGAATCGGTTTCTATAATTTCCAAGAGATTTTCCCCTTCGACGAGCTCGAAGGTTTTTGTTTTCTCAATTCCATCAACGATGTAAACCACCGTCATTTGGGATTTGTTTGTAATCGAACCGTCTAACTCTTGAGAAAGTGAAATGACAGGCGGTGTCGTATCCAGCGTCACGGTAAATGAAATGACCGTTTCGTTTCCGGCCGCGTCCGTTTCCGTGAATTGAATCTGGTTTTCGCCTTCAACAAGTTCAAAAATTCTGGTTTGCGGGATGCCGTCCACCGTGTAATGTAACCGGTAGGTCGGTTCGTTGACGGTGCTTCCATGGATTCCTTCCGGGAGGATGACCTCGGGTGCGGTCGCATCGCTTTCAAGTTGAATCGTTCGGCTTTCAACGCTGCGGAGACCCGCTTTGTCTCTTACTTCCACCAGTACTTTTTTGGATCCGGTATCGCCTGAGAGTTTTGTGCTGTAAACTTTATCCGCGCCAAGTGCGGCCCAATCTACCTCTGTCCAAGTCGCGCCGTCATCCGTTGAAATTTTGACGCCGGCGATTCCGCTGGTTGCATCCTGAATTTGACTCAAGTCAATTTGGATGTCCCGCGCCGTGGTGGTTTCGGCTCCGCCGTTGATTTTGAAAGATGCCACGGGAGCAGTGGTATCAAGAATGATCGCATCCGAAACCGTTTTAGTTGCTCCCAGCGCGTTTCTGATTTCGACCAAAACGTTTTTTTCTCCGTCACCGCCGGAAAGCGTGAGGGCGGCGCGAATTGTTTTTTCAGCCGGGTTGATAGCCGAAACATCTCCTGCAAACCGCTCAACAAGATCGAGCCGTTTCGGGCTCGTACCGTCTCCTTTCATTTGTTCGGAGGTTGTGACCGATCCGGTTTGATTTCCGGAGGCGTCGTATTCATAGACGGTTGTACTCGTCCAACCGCGGCCGTCACCGTAAAGATAAGAGGATGTGCTCTTCGATAGTTTTCCCGTGG
>JACQQT010000093.1 GCA_016206815.1 Candidatus Omnitrophota bacterium
CGCTTTTGCCACAAAGGCTTTGAACAATGGATGCGGCTTGTCCGGCTTTGATTTAAATTCGGGATGAAATTGACTTGCGACAAACCAAGGATGGTTTTCCAACTCCACGATTTCCACCAGCTTTCCGCTTTGATAAACTCCGGCGATTCGGAGCCCCGCCTTGCCCAAGGCTTCTCGGTATTTATTGTTAAACTCATACCGATGCCGGTGCCGTTCCGAAATTTCATCGGTCCCGTAAGCTGCATAAGCAAACGTGTTATGTTTCAGCTCACAGGGGTAAGCCCCTAAGCGCATCGTCCCCCCTAAATTTGAAATCCCTTCTTGCTCTTCCAGTAAACTGATTACCGGATGAGGTGTTTTCTTGTTGAACTCTGTGGAATGAGCGTTTTTTAAGTCCATCACATTTCTGGCAAATTCAATCACGGCACATTGCATTCCCAAACAAATCCCCAGGAACGGAACCTGATGTTCCCGTGCGTATTGGATCGCCCGAATTTTGCCCTCGATCCCGCGATTTCCAAAACCGCCCGGAACTAAAATACCGTCCACCTTGCTTAGATATTGGTCCACACGCCCTTTGATCAGCCGTTCGGAATTCACCCGCTTAATCACCACACGAGAATCGTTTGCGATCCCGGCATGCCGCAAGGCTTCGTACAAAGACTTATACGCATCTTGAAGTTCTACATACTTCCCGACGACTGCGATGGTGGTTCGATACTTCGGATCCAACACCCGGCTCACGACATCTTTCTTCCACTCATTCAGATTTCCGGCTTTGTACTCGAGCCGAAGATAGCGGCAAATCACTTGATCCAATCCTTGATCCTTAAACATCAAAGGAACTTCATAAATAGAGCGTACGTCACGCGCTTCAATGACCGCTTCCGGATCGACGTTACAAAAAAGCGCGATTTTCGAACGCAGATCCTTGGACAACTTTTTTTCCGTCCGGCACAACAGAACGTCCGGCTGAATGCCGATTTCCCGCAACGTCCCGACGCTGTGCTGCGTGGGTTTGGTTTTGAGTTCTCCGGCCGCGCGAATAAAAGGGACCAGCGTTAAATGGATAAAGACCACATTCTCGCGCCCCTCTTCATGTCTGAACTGACGCGCCGCTTCCAAAAAAGGAAGCGATTCAATATCGCCGACCGTTCCGCCGATTTCAGAAATGACAACATCGTAGCGCTTTCCCCGCGAAACCGCGCGAATCCGTTCTTTGATTTCGTCCGTAATGTGAGGAACGACTTGAACCGTTCCACCCAAATAATCGCCCCGACGTTCCTTTGAAATGACGGAGAAATAAACCTGGCCTGTCGTGACATTGTTCAACTTCCCCATGGGGCTTGTGGTAAACCGTTCGTAGTGGCCGAGATCAAGATCCGTTTCCGCACCGTCATCCGTCACATAAACCTCACCGTGTTGATAAGGACTCATGGTGCCGGGATCCACGTTGATATAAGGATCCAGCTTTTGCATCGCCACTTTGAGGCCTTTCGCCTCCAACAATTTTCCGATGGAGGCGGAGGCGATTCCTTTCCCCAGCGACGATACGACACCGCCTGTGATAAAAATATGCTTAGGCATGGGGAACCTCTGTTTGACTGCGGCTTCCTGAAACTAGTTTCTCACGCACCCGTTTAAAATCCTCCTCCGTATCCACTCCGATGGAATCATGAACCGTCTCCACGACTTTAATCCGATACCCATTTTCAAGCACCCGAAGCTGTTCTAATTTTTCACACTCTTCCAGGTGAGAGGCCGGCAAGGTCGGAAATCTCAATAGAAAATCCCGCCGGTAACCATAAATCCCAAGATGTTTGAAAAACTTGCTCCCCCGCCCCTGGCGGTCATGGGGAATCGGGGACCTTGAAAAATAAATCGCCCAACCGTTTTGATCTTTGACTACTTTGACCACATTCGGATTTAAAAATTCATCCGCACTTTCTTTGGGAACGCATGCGGTCGACATTTGGCACGAACGATCTCGCTTGAGCGCAACCACAACTTGATCCATCACCGCCGGATGCATCAGAGGTTCGTCTCCCTGCAGGTTCACAACGAATTCGCACGGCCGTTGCTTGGCGACTTCGGCAATTCGCTCGGTTCCGCTTTGATGATGAGCCGCCGTCAAAACCGCTTCACCGCCAAAAGATTCAACGCAGCTTTTAATTTCCGGATGATCACAAGCCACCAGCACTTGATCGACCTGTTTCGCCTTCTTTGCATTCTCGTAAACATATTCCAGCAGCGGTTTCCCTTCGATCGCTCGAAGAAGCTTCCGTGGAAGCCGTGTGGATGCAAGCCGCGCCGGAATGACACAGAGCGTCTCTATCTTAGACACCCGAAAGCACCCGCTTTCTTATGTTGGAAGATTGCGGGGCAGAAAAAGATTGCTTCAGTTCCTGGGAAGTGAG
>JACQQT010000095.1 GCA_016206815.1 Candidatus Omnitrophota bacterium
ATTTTTGCAAGCGGCGGCGGCGAAAGAATGAGCGAGGAACTTGGCGTTCCGCTGCTCGGCCAAATCCCGATTGATCCCGAGATTACGGAAACGGGGGATCGGGGAACTCCGATCGTTCGCGCAAAACCGGAGAGTCAAAGCGCCAAGATCTATCAGGTAATTGCGGGTGCGATTGCGGCTCAGATGAGCATCGCAAATATGAAAACGCCTGCGCCGTCAATTGATATCCAATGGAAAACCAAAGAATCTTAAGGCCGCTTGAGATCAAGCAGGCGGATTCAGAAACGCTTGCGATTCGCTGGGAAGATGCACATGAGAGCCGCTACCCCTCGCGGTCCTTGAGACTGTTGTGCCGGTGTGCCGCCTGCGTGGATGAGTGGTCGGGTGCGCACCGTTTGAATGAAGATTCGGTTCCACAGGATGTCCATCCCGTCCGGCTTCAGAGTGTGGGCCGTTACGGCATCAAAATCGATTGGAGCGACGGGCACAATACCGGCATTTATACCTTTCAATATCTAAGAGAAATTTGTCCCTGTGCAGCATGTCGAAAATCGTAATTGTCATTGCGAGGCAGAACCAAATGACGCCGAAGCAATCTCAGAGATTGCTTCACCCCGCTTTGCGGGGTTCGCAATGACGTCTAAGGTGGAGATTGATTTTCATAGGAGATTGTATTAAAGTGAGGGCCTGATGAGTAAGCTGATGGATCAAGTGAAATTAGGCAGTATCGAATCGATTGCAAAAGACCTCCTGGTTTTATTGGGCGAAGATCCGTCCCGGGAAGGGCTGCTTAAAACTCCCAAACGGATGGAGGCCTCGCTTAAGTTTTTGACGCGCGGCTATCGTCAGGATATCGAAAAAGTTTTAAACGGCGCCATCTATGAGGAAAATTATGATGAGATGGTGGTGGTCAAAGATATTGATCTGTTCAGCCTGTGCGAGCACCATTTGCTTCCTTTTTACGGAAAAGCCCACGTGGCATATCTGCCGAGCGGCAAAATCATCGGCTTGAGCAAGATTCCCCGCGTGGTCGATGTGTTTTCACGGCGCCTCCAGGTTCAGGAACGCCTGACGAGCCAAATCGCGGATTGCTTGATGCAGCACTTGAAGCCCAAAGGGGTCGCGGTGGTCATCGAAGCGTTTCACTTATGCATGGCGATGCGGGGCGTCGAGAAAAAAGATTCTTTTTGTGTGACGAGTTCGATGTTGGGAATGTTTCGGAGCGATCCGCGTTCGCGTTCGGAATTCTTCAGTTTGGTGGGAAAACGGTAACTACGGCTTGCCTGCCTTCAAATCACTCAATTCTTTTTCCAGCTTTTCAATCCGTTTCTTCAGTTCTGAAACCAATTGCTGCGTTTCGTAGCTCCTGAGTTGCGCGCTGACTTGTTTACGCATTTCTTCATAGGGTCTGGCGGGAGTTCCGATCCAAACCTGTTTCGGCGGGATCACTTTTTTAGAGGGAACCCCTGTTTGCGCTCCCAGTGTGACCTCGTCTCCGATTTCACAGTAATCGCCCAGTCCTGCCCGGCCTCCCATCACGACATAGCTTCCGATTTTCGAACTTCCGGAGATGCCGACTTGTGCGGACAGACAACTGTGACTGCCCACCTCCACGTTGTGGGCGATTTGGACGAGATTATCGATTTTAACTCCTTGCCGGATTCGCGTCGAACCGATCGTGGCGCGGTCAATCGTCACACAAGCGCCGATTTCAACGTCGTCTTCAATCACCACATTTCCGGTTTGCGGAACTTTGGCTTGTTTTTTTCCGTCGAAGACGTAGCCGAAGCCGTCGGAACCGATCACCGAACCCGCATGAATCGTGACCCGGTTACCGACCTGCGTTTTGGCATAAAGCATCGCGTGGGGATGAATGATGGTTCCTTCTCCGATTTGGCAGCCTTCATCAATGTAGGCATAGGCGCGGATGACGGAGCTGCTCGCGATCGTTACATTTTCACCGACCAATGCGAAAGGCTCCACGGTTACTTCTTTTCCGAGTTTCGCGCTTTTTGCGACGGATGCCTGGTTTGAAATTTGTTTGGAATAGGTTTGCGGAGGAACGAAAAGGCCGAGTAAAATAGCCCAAGCGAGCTTTGGATTTTCGCACTGAATCAGCGGCTTTTTTGAAATCTGGATGTCTTTCGGAACAATAAAAGCCGCCAGCGGGGAACGTTCCAGCTCATCGAGGCGTTTCGGATCGGTCAGGTAAGTCAGGCAATTTTCCTGTGGAAACTCAATGGAAGTAATCCCTGAGACGGCGGTTTTTCCGTCTCCGACCACTTTCCCGCCCACGATTTGAGCCAGTTCTTCAAGCGTCTTTTTCATATCGAAGTACCATTCTAAAGACCCCGCCCGCACTTGTCAATGGCACCTCCCGCGGGCGAAAGCTTAAGCATTTCTGCTCTGTCCTTTCAGAACCGTTCGGGCTACGAAAAATGAATGTCGGGTTGAGTAGCCCTCACTGCGCAAATGCCTGATTTTTCATTTCCATAGAAAAATCTAGGCATTTGAGCTTCTTCCAGGACAGATCAGAAATGCTTGAACGGAATCACTTGGAAATTCCCGTTGTCGGAGCGTTTAAATTATGCTGAGCTTCCAACCGAAGCGAAGCATAATTTCTAACGAGCACGGATGATTCTGCCTAGGCGGACGGCCTATCCTTAGCTTCAATTGTATCAATTTAATGATGCTAAGGATTGTCCTGACTACCTTATATTTTGATCGTAGGTCAGGGCTAGAATCATCCGC
>JACQQT010000098.1 GCA_016206815.1 Candidatus Omnitrophota bacterium
CTTGCCGGCCTTCCACATAGTCAATCACCCGACGCCGGATGGGATCGTAAAAAAGGCCATTCACCGTAAAATCGCGGCGCTTTGCGTCTTCCTCAGGGTCGGTAAAGGACACCTCCTCTGGATGGCGCCCGTCTAAATAAGCGCCTTCCCGGCGGAAAGTAGCAACTTCAAACTGCCATCCCCGATGGACGACAATGGTCACGCCAAATTGTTTCCCAACCGGAATCGATTTAGGGAACAATTGTTCTACCTCTTGAGGCCTTGCGGTCGTTGCAATGTCGTAGTCTTTGGGCGGTTTTTTCATCAATAAGTCGCGCACACACCCGCCTGCAAAATAAGAAAGAAAACCTTTCTGATTCAATTTCTTGAGAATTTCTAGTGCAATGTTTTTCTGTGTCTTCAAATTCATCGCTAACAAACCCCTAACGAATACTGAAAGCGGCGTAACTTCCCGTTGCTTCAGACCATTCAGCCGTTACATGATCGACTTGCGCTCCGGGTGGACCCTGACGGGACCAGGCCATCATCTTTTTCAATTGTGCTTCATCGCCTTCTGCTACCAATTCGACATCGCCGTTCGATAAATTACGCGCAAATCCGGTTAATCCCAACTTTCGTGCACAAAAACTGGCACTGGCCCGGAAGAAAACGCCCTGAACCCTGCCGGAAATCACCAGATGAACTTGTTTCTTCACAGCCTTTTCAGTCGTGGAATGACAAAGAAAGCGGATAAACTCAGGAATGCCGTCAGCACAATCAGAGCTTGCAGACCAATGCGTTCGTACAGCAAGCCGCCTAAAAATCCGGCTAACGCCTGTCCTAAATTGAATAAACTCATCAAAATCGCATACAAGGAGCCCTCTACCCTGCTCCCATGAACCAGCTTCGCAGCCGATGAAAATAAAGGCAATAGGACATTATAGCCCAAAATTCCCAAGAGGAGCGAGATGATAAAAGCGCTTAGATAATTGTGGATCAAGAGGGTTAATAAAATGTTCAAAAACCCAATCCCGACTGCCCAATACAGCGCTTGGCGAAGCGGGGCTTTTCGGAAAAAATTGATGAAGATAAAACAACCAATAATGGCGCCTAACCACGTGACACTGTTCAACAAACCTAGCGCCACCTCGTCAAAAAGTAACGTTTCGCGCATATAAAAAAACAGAGGAATGCCGATTGCTACGGAACTTGAAATAATAAAAAGAAATACCAAAAACCACTTCAGCTCACCTTGAATAATGAGTCGAAAGCTCTTGATAATGGGCGCAATGACATTCTCGGGAATCTCGGATCGTTTGGCCAATTTTTCTCTTAGCGAAAAAACGGCGGACAAAGAGATGAGGGGGAGCAAAGCAGTCAGCATAAAAACATGCTGTGCCTGCATTTGAGCCGCCAGTAAACCTCCCGTAAAACCGCTCAAGACAGAACCTAGCCCTCTTGCTCCCCAAGAAATACTCTGATAGGTCTGAGCAGAACCGGACCTTGAATATTCAACAACTAAACCATCCGTAATCACGTCCGTCGCAGCGAAACCCAAGTTTGCGACCATCATGGCGAAAATGATATAGGTCTCCTGAGGCTTGAACAGGCCCAAAAGGATCCACCCCAGACAGGAACAAAGCGAAAAAATAATGAGGTAGGGTTTGCGTCTGAGGCCGCCAATCGGAATCGCGTCTGAAACTGCTCCATAAATGATCTTCAAAAACCAAGGGGCCGCTGAAACGGAGGTAATAAAAGTAATTCTTGCGATACTAAAACCTTGCGCACGCAAATACAACGGAAATGCAATTCCGGCAATCCCGAGGGACCCCTGAACAAAATAAACAACGGCCGCCAGCCGCGCAACCCCCCAATTCACTAACATGAATCACTGACCCAGAAGGAAATCTCTTGCGCGTTGTCGTCCGGTTAATGTTTTATAATCGTCATAGTCGATCCAAACTAGGTCGTTCCGAATTTGGCCTAAACGTTTCACGATTTGAAACCGCTCGCCGGGATTCGAAGAAAATCGCCGGCTCGTAATGTACGAAAAAGTGGTTTGGCAATTTGGGCACTGTCCAACCGTTTTGTAATCAAGGCCCAGCTCCTTACAGTGCGCGCAATCTCCTTTCGCGTCTCCTACAATGAGAAGATGTTTCTCGACTTCGGCAATTTCTTTCTCCGTCCAAACTCTGAGCCATGTCTTCATGAAAATCTCACCTGTTTTAACCGATGACTTTTGCGAAGCCGTCGCCCGACTTTCGCACACGGAAAACCGTCTACCTTGACAATATCGGCCGTAAAATCAATCTTTTCCTTTAAAAAAGCGGAGCCTACTCCCACCGCATCGAAAGGAACTTTCAGGCGGATAAACTTTGAGATCCGTTCGGCGGTGAATCCGCCGCTGACAATGATTCGCACCCAGCGGTACCCGGCTCGATCCAATGCCCGGCGCACATTCCTGACGAGTTCCGGACAAACGCCCTTGTTTGAGCGGGTACGCCGTCTCATGGATTGATCCCACAGCTCCCCTGCGGTATCAAGCCGCACGCCCCACAACCTGCGCCCTAAAGCCCGGGCGACTCTTATTGACGTGTCAACGCAGTCATTTTCAAAATCCACCAAGACCACGCGCTTGATCGTTTTGGAAACGTAATGATCAAATATGGTTGCTGCTTGAACGGTGTCTCCGCCATAAGCGGCAATGAGGCCGTGCGGGATGGTGCCAATGCCTTTCTCCCCCCACCAAGCGGCGTTTGCATCGGTCGAAACGCCAAGCGCACCGCTGATGTAGGCGGCATAGCCGTCTCCTGTTTGAACGGCATAATGGTCAAAACGCGCCGGGAAAAATAATACTTGTTTTCCTCTCGCTGCGTTGACAACTCGTTTCACTGCGGTTGCAACCGAAGTCCTTCGTGAAAGAATACCAAGATAAACCGTTTCCAGGTGCGCAAAACCTGCATAGTCACCCGTAATATGCATGACAGGTTCCCACGGTGTTACCGGATCGCCGTCATGCAAAGCCTCAATCTGTAACGTTTTGGGTCGATCGCTGCAAAGTTTTAAAACGGCGATGGATTCGTCAATGCCGCAGACAACCGCCTTCTCGCGGCAGAACACCTGCATCGTAACCATCGGATGATGGCCGCTTTTGATGAGAACCTGTTTGGTACGAAGAAAATACTTGTCGGAATACCAGCCGCTTTTAATTTTGCCGACGGGTAAGTTAAAAACCTCCGGCGGAAGTCTTCTTCCGCGTTTCCAATGAACCACGCCAATTCCTCAATCCCTTAGGCCGGTAAAAGTACCAAGTCGTGTTCCCGAACTCGTTCCTTCACCTGCAACCCGATTTCATCTCCTTTTTTCGCCTTGTCAATGGAAACGTGGTCGATTTGCATGGAATCAATCGTCTGTTCAAAATTCGTGGTGTTCCCTTTCAGCAAAACCAGATCCCCCTTTGCTAAAGGTTTCTTGAGTTGAACGACCGCAGCTTGAACGTGCGGAAAATAATGCGTTACCACGCCAAGAATGCGCGCTTTTGGAACCTCAGACTTCTGGCGAGCAACCTTTTTTGTCTTTTTTGCTTTAGTCTTTTTCTTCGCCTTTTTTTGGACTGATTTAACGGGACGACGTTTTTTAGCGGTCTTTTTAGTTTTCTTTTTGCGTTTTTTAGTAGCCATCGTAAACCTCCGTGTGGGTTGATGACACCGACTTAAGAAGACACATTGTTTTTCAACGGAACAAACTTAACAGGAATTAAATACTTGGCGACCAAGACTCCTTTTTCCTTACGACCCAAAAGAAGATCTTGCTCTCCTTCGCCTACCGGAATCACCATGAACCCGCCTTCACGCAGCTGTTCGATGAGCACCATCGGTACTTCCCGAGCTGCTGCGGTGACGATTATCTTATCAAAGGGACTATATTCAGGCCACCCTTTTTGACCATTCCCATATTTCAAACGAATATTTGAGTAGCGCAGCGCATCCAAACGCTCCCCGGCAGCCAGATGAAGGGCCTTTATTAATTCAACCGAATAAACTTCTCTCACTAATTCTGCCAGGATCGCAGTCTGATAACCTGATCCGGTTCCTACTTCCAACACCCGGTCACCCTTCTCTAAAACCAGGCTTTCCGTCATTAAAGCAACGACGTAAGGTTGGGAAATCGTTTGTTCGTGACCGATGGGAAGCGGGCAGTCTTCGTAGGCCTTGGACTGTAATGCGGGCGCAAGAAAAGCTTCTCGCGGAACCTTTCGGAAAGCATCCAAGATACGCGGGTCAGAAATCCCGCGCGCCACTAACTGCTCTTTGATCATCCGCTCACACGCTGTATGAAATGGCATCTGGCGTGACGACTGACTCACGGCTCCCTCAACGCTCATAACGTGCAAAAAGCAACTCCCGATGGTCAGGAGGACGTCACCTGCATCCTGCTTCGGATATCAATGGCTCTCAAAATTGGAGCAAATACCACCTGACCCATTCTCTGCACAACTTCAACCGAAGCATCTGCCAGTTTTCCGACTGCACTGCTGGAAAGACGCGCGGTTCCGACAATCCCTTTTTCAGGCAACAATATCGTTTGCTTGAAAATTCCTTTTTTGGATTCCAGCTTTTTCTCGGGCTTGGGAACATCCAACACCGCTTCGGTCCGTTGCCCCACTTTCTGCAGCTGAACCTGGGCATCGGAAAAAACAAACGGGGTACTCAAAAACAAAACCAACACGAACAAACACAATATCCTGATTCTCTTATTCATCATGAACCGGCAATTTGGTTGATAGCTCGGAGTGCTGTTTCGTTTCTTCCGGCAGTTTAACCTGGTCCACCAAGGCAAGCTTTGTCTGGAATTGATCGATTCCCCGCTGTACTTTTTCATAGGTACCTTTCGCATTCGTTAAATGTTTTCCCAACGTGCCAAAATCATCCCCAATCCGCTTAAAATCACTTTGCATCTTTGTCAGAGACTCTGCAATCTCGCGGGCAGCTTGATCCATCCGAAGCCCTTTTAAACCCATTAAAATCACTTGAAGATACGCATAGAAACTGTTTGGGGAAACCGGAATCACATGATGTTCAAGTGCGTAACTGCTGAGAAGGAACGCCTCCGGATCTTCATCCGAGGCAATTACTTCATAGTAAACGTTTTCCGCAGGAACATACATCAGTGCAAAATCGAAAGTGCCCTCCTCGGGTGAAATGTAACGCTCTGAAATAGCATCGATATGTTTCTTGACGTCGCGGACAAATTCCTTTCTTGCCTTTTTTTTCTCATCCGGGGCTTGTGAACTCAGAATGCGTTGAAAATTCTCCAGCGGAAACTTCGCATCAATCGGAACCAGATGCGTTCCCACAAAAATGACGGCGTCGACCCGGGTCCCGTTTCGAAAACCGTACTGCAATTGGAAATGGTCTCTGGGGATGATCTGTCCCAACACATCGGCGAGCATGAGCTCACCGAACCCGCCGCGTGTCTTAGGGGCACGCAAAACATCTTGCAACTTTCCGATTTCTTCGCCTACTTCAAAAATTTTCCGGCTTTGCTCTTCCAAATTCCCAAGCCGTGTATAGACATCGCTGATCGCCTTCACAGCCCCTTCCCCTGATTGTTGGGCGAGGCGGGCCGTCTGTTCCAGATGGGTCCCCACTCGCTCGGTCACGGCCGCCAGTTCTTTGCGGATGGAATCCTGCGTTTTTTTGAGAAAAACCCATAGAAGATAAGCTAAGACGGCAACACTGGTTAAAATCAAAACCGCTAAAGTGGCGGTGCTCATGATGGAATCATTTGACTAATGTAATGTTCACGTCTTCCCGATGGAGGCTTGGATCGGCCAAGATAATCACTCTGCTTTTCGCTGCTTGTTCTAAATCACGAAGCGATCGTTTTTCATCATGAAGCAACCGCTCCGCAACCTGCGGATGAACATAGACATTGAGAATTTTTCCTGTTGAATGGTTGAGCGCTTTCTTCACTTCTTTCAGCGTCTGAATGGTCATCGTCGTTACAGACTTGATAATTCCTTTTCCTTCACAATAAGAGCAGGTTTCATGGACCGCGCTTTCCAAGGACGGCCGTATCCGTTGCCGGGTCATTTCCACCAAACCAAGCTCGGACATCTGCAAAATATTCGTCTTCGCCCGGTCTTTTTTCACCACATCCTTGAAAAGCCGGTACAAATGCCGTCTGTGGTCTGGTTTGGACATATCGATAAAATCAATGATAATAATCCCGCCCATATCCCTCAAACGAACTTGACGGGAAATTTCCTGTGCTGCCTCCAGATTGGTCCGATAAACCGTCTCCTCCAAATTCCGGTGCCCTGTGAATTTCCCGGTATTCACATCAATGGCGACCAAACCCTCCGTTTGTTCGATCACAATATGTCCGCCTGAATGCAAGAACACCTTCTTTTGAAACGTTTTCTCAATTTCTTTCTCAATCTTGTATTGATCAAACAGGGACACGGACTGGTTTTTATGCCAATCCACACGAACGCGGCAGCCGGGCAGATAGGATTTTAAAAAGCGGCAGACCTGGTGATAAAGATTCTGATGATCAACCACAATCCGTTCAATGTCTTCAGTGAAGTAATCGCGGATGATTCGCTCTACCAAATCCAGCTCTTGATGAATCAGGCTGGGCGCCTTTTTCTTGTGGATTTCAGACTTGATCCGGGACCATGTTTTAATCAGGTATTTGATATCGCGCGTAAACTCGCGTTTGTCCTTGCCCTCGCCTGCGGTGCGGACGATAAAACCGCTGTCCTTCGGAAGCTCAACTTGAGAGAAAATCTCCCGGATTCGGTCGCGTTCCCTGGCGTCATCAATGCGACGGGAAACACCTACTTTATTTTCGCCCGGAATCAGAACCAAATAGCGGGCCGGGATGGCAACATGTGTGGTGAGGCGGGGCCCTTTGTCTCGGATGGGTTCCTTGACCACCTGGACAAAAACTTCCTGACCGATTTTCAAAACCTCGTCAATCCGAGGGGTTTGACCGCGAACTTTTTTCCCCTCATATTCAACTTCTTCAAACGCAGACTCGAGCCCGAAAGGCGACTCAACTGCATCCGCTACATAAAGGAATCCGTCTTTCTTCGTCCCCAAATCGATAAAAGACGCTCCGATTCCCGGAACGATCGATTTGACTTTCCCTTTGTAAATATTGCCGAACATTTTGTAGGTGTCGGAGCGTTCGATAAAAAATTCTTCCAGTTTTCCATCCTCGAGAATGACGACGCGTTTTTCGTTCGCCTCGAGAGACATCAAAATCTCTTTTTTCATAATTAGTTTCCATTCCTTCTTGATTTTTAAATGACGTCATTGCGAGCGAATAAAGCGAGCTAAACAATCTGACACGACGTGTCATCCTGAGGAACGAAGTGACGAAGGATCTCTGAGATTCTTCGCTTCGCTCAGAATGACAGTCGGTGGGATTGCTTCGGCCTTGCCTGATATACTGCCTCGCAATGACGATCGAAGTTATTGGTAACATAGCCATTTTAAACCACTTCAACTGTTTCGCCTTTCGTAGAAACGCCTGGCTGCGGACTTCCGATGGCAGCCACTTGAGGAATAACCACGGTCGTCGGCTCGCCTTCCGAATCTACGATTGTAACGGTAATAAAAAATAAGGTTTCTACTTTCTCATTATTGGATCCCTGCGCCTGCCGTTTAGATCTGAAAAGCTTGCCGAGTCCCGGAATGTCCCCTAGAATGGGGACTTTATTCTCGGTTGTGACCTCAGAATCCGTCATTAATCCGCCGATCGCAATCGTTTCCCCGTTTTTGATCAATACCTGCGTCTCGGCATGGGTCACAGTAAAATTGGGAATCAGTGTCGTGCCCTGTCCAGTTGCGACGCTGGTAGACCCGCTTGCCGCACTGACTTCCGGATTTAAATCAACCAAAATTTCATCTGCGTCATTAATATGAGGCGTCACCTCCATCACGACGCCCGTGGCGCGGTAGGAAAACCCCGAAATTTCAAAGCTTCCGGTCGTCTCATTGCGTTCAAAAGTGGGCAACGCCACGTCTGTGCCCACCTGAATTTTCGCTTTCTGATTGTTCAGCACGGTAATTCTTGGGTTGGAAACAACCTTCGTATTCTCACGCGTTCTTAAAAATTCAAGCACGGCTTGAAAGCTGGAAAAGCTTAACGTTCCAAATTGAAAATCATTAGTTCCTGCAGTTTCCGGATCAGCAAAAGCGCTATTTGCAAAACCGGTGGCATCAAATGGGTTGACGGTAGTGAGTGATGTCGTTGCGCCAGCAGTCGTTTGCGTAGCCGGAAAAAAGCGTGAAAATGCGTTTGCGATAGGGTCGCTTTGCCCATCTTTATTCATGGCTGCAAAAGGGAAAGTAACCGGCCTTCTCGCTCCCGAAAGTGTACCGGCCGGTGTCCATTTAATCCCGAGGTTTTCCCCTTTCTGGATTTGAGTCTTCACGATTTTCGAATCGATATGCGCTTGGGGTGTGCTTCGATCTAACTTGCCGACCACTTCTCTGACCTTATAAAGGTTGGTCGGAATATCGGTCACCACCAGCATGTTGGTTCGAGCTACCGATTTCACCTTTCCGCGTTCCGTCAGAACATCTTTGATGGATTCTTCCGCTTCCACTGCCGTTGTGTAGTTTAACACATAGGTCTCCGTCACCAGCTCTTCGGTTGCAATGTTTTCACGGGTCGTCACGCGGATAATGTTCCCTTCACGTTCGTAGACATAACCATAGGTCCTCAACAC
>JACQQT010000094.1 GCA_016206815.1 Candidatus Omnitrophota bacterium
CCAGTACCAGGTACGGTTGCGAAAAAGGGGACAGACTATAGTCTGTCCCCTTTTTCTGCGGCACGTAACGTACCTGGTACTGGTAGATTGCGCGCCACCACAGATTTTTCTGTGATCCGCGATTTGGATGCTGTCAATATCTGCGTCCCAACTCCACTTCGGAAATCCAAAGATCCTGATATTTCTTATATTGTTTCTGCCGCACAAGAGATTGCCAAATATCTACACGAAGGGATGCTCGTTATTTTGGAGAGCACGACTTATCCGGGCACAACAGAGGAAGTCATTCTGCCCATGCTTGAAGAAAAGGGTCTTAAGGTGGGGAAAGACTTTTTCCTCGCTTTTTCTCCGGAACGGGTTGATCCGGGTAATCCTACTTACAACACGCACAATATTCCAAAAGTGGTTGGAGGCGTAACACCCAAATGTTCGGAGCTTGCCGCAAGTTTTTATCAGCTCGCGATCGAAAAAGTTCATACCGTTTCATCTCCCAGGGCTGCTGAAATGGTGAAGCTGCTTGAAAACACATTTCGAAGTGTCAATATCGGCCTTGTCAACGAAATTTGTCAAATGAGCGAAAAACTAGGCGTGAATGTATGGGAAGTGATTGATGCCGCCGCGACGAAACCTTTCGGATTTATGCCATTTTATCCAGGTCCGGGCTTAGGCGGTCACTGCATTCCGATTGACCCTCATTACCTTGCTTGGAAAGCAAGAATCCATGGATTTGAGCCACGCTTTATTGATTTGGCGGGCGAAATTAACCGCTCGATGCCTGAGTTTGTGGTGCGGAAAGCACAAAGTATTTTGAATGAACGCGGACGCGCGGTGAAGGGAGCTCAGATTTTGGTTTTGGGCATTGCCTACAAAAAAAATGTTTCAGATTACCGCGAATCGCCCGCACTTGAAATCATCGAACTGCTTGAAAAGTTAGGAGCTCAGGTCAGTTACTGCGATCCTTTTGTTCCGGAACTTCTGCTTCATAACCACACGCTTAAGTCTGTTTCTCTAAAAGGGGCGAGTGCTGACCTTGTGATTCTCGCGACCGATCATGATCAGTTTGATCGAAAATCGCTTTTAAGCCAATTCTCTCTCATTTTAGACACCCGCAATGCTTTTCGGGGGATCGCGAGCGAGAAAGTCGTGAGGATTTAGGGGGTGCAATGACACATGCCACTTCCTGTTATTCACTCGTTTGCGGGTTACGCCGTCCACAAAGTTTCAAAAAAGTCTAATTCCAAATGGCAGTGGGTTCGACTCTCAGTCTTTGCGCTCGTCGCCAATTTAGCGGATTTTGACTTTCTTCCCGGCCTCATCCAACATCAAGCGCTTCTGTACCATCGGGGAATCTCTCATAGCCTTGGCGCAGCACTTCTTTGCGGCTTCGCGGTCGCGTTTTTAGCGATTACGTTCATGCGGACCTCCTTTGTAAGGAATTTTATCTGGGGATCAGCTGCTTATTTTTCTCATGTCGTTTTGGATTTCTTTTGCGGCCCTCAAGCGCCCATCCCCTTATTTTGGCCTTTTACCTCAGCCAGATTTTCTTCGCCTTTTTCCGTGTTCGTTACAAGCAGCCAATCCCTTGAGAAGGTCACGAGTTTAAAGGAATTTATTTATTGGTTCATGAGCCCGCGCACGATGCACGTCCTTTATTTTGAGATGGCAATTGTGTTCTCGATTTTGACGCTTGAG
>JACQQT010000096.1 GCA_016206815.1 Candidatus Omnitrophota bacterium
AAGTTTCCCTTTCCGGAAAATCCTCTTCCGGCAGCACCAAGCCGGAGGAGGTGGCAAAACAAATCCGCCTCTGGAAAGAGCGTTTAAAAGCGGAGGCAAGCCGTTTCAAAAAAGCCCATCGCCGGGGTCATTAAAAATGATGCATGATTTTCATTACGAAGAGGGTGAGCTTTATTGCGAACAAGTTCGTGTGAGTGACATCGCCGAACGCGTGGGAACCCCTTTTTATCTTTACAGCTATCAAACGTTTACCGAACATCTCTTGAAACTTCAAAAGGCATTTCGAGCGGCGAAACCGCTGATTTGTTTTTCGATGAAAGCAAATTCCAACCTGGCTGTTTTGCGCGCCCTGGTCGGAAAAGGAGCGGGCTTGGATATCGTCTCAGGCGGGGAGTTGTTCCGGGCCCGAAAAGCCGGCTGCGCTCCCTCCAAAATCGTTTATGCGGGAGTCGGCAAGACGGATGCCGAAATCGAAGCAGCGATTCGTACCGGTATTTTGCTTTTCAATGTGGAGTCCATTCAGGAATTGGACCGGATTGGGCGCCTCGCAAGGAAACTGAATCGAAAAGTCAAAGTTTCTTTGCGCGTCAATCCCAACGTCGATCCGGATACGCACGAACATATCGCCACCGGAGGAGCAGAATCGAAATTTGGGCTGGACTTTGACACGGTCCGTTTGATTTTTATGCGGCAGGAGAAATATCCGAACCTTGCGATCTCGGGAATCCATGTGCATATCGGTTCTCAAATCGTGAAAGGGACGCCTTTTGTCAAAGCGTTTCGGAAGGTGTTGATTTTTTTGACGCATCTTGAGCAGGAAGGTTACCGGATTCAATATCTGAACTTAGGCGGCGGACTCGGAATTATTTATTCCGACGAGCGTCCTCAGACGGCAGAACAATTTGCAAAGCAGGTCTTGCCGCTCTTTCAGAAAAAGAAATACAAACTGATTTTAGAGCCGGGCCGTTTTATTGCGGGCAATAGCGGCGTTTTTGTCAGCCGCGTCATTTACATCAAACCAACAAAGGTAAAAAACTTTGCGATTATTGACGGGGGCATGAATGATTTAATCCGTCCGGCGCTTTACGATTCGTTTCATGACGTTTGGCCGTTGCGGCAAACCCGCAGCGGAGAGAAGCAAACCTATGATGTCGTAGGTCCCATCTGTGAGAGCGGTGACTTTCTGGCAAAGAACAGAAAGATTCAGAAATTGCAATCCGGGGATCTCCTTGCTTTTGCAAGCGCCGGCGCTTACGGATTTTCGATGGCTTCCAATTACAACGCACGACCCCGTCCTGCCGAGGTGATGGTGCGCGGGGGGCGCTTTGCAATAGTGCGCAGGCGGGAAATTTATTCGGATTTAGTGCGCGGGGAACGAATTCCGAGTTGGGTGAGATATAAATGAACGAAATTAAGTTTCATAAAATGGTTGCCTCCGGAAATGATTTTCTGGTGATTGACAACCGGAAACATATGATCAAAAATCCGAAACGATTTGCCGAAGAGGTATGTCGTCCGCACTTTGGCGTTGGCTCAGACGGCGTTCTTTTGATTGAGCCGTCTCGAAAATCAGATTTCCTGATGCGGATCATCAATGCAGACGGTTCGGAAGCCGAGGCATGCGGAAATGGCTACCGGTGCGTTGGGCTTTATGCGCATACGTTGTTGGGACTGCCGAAAGCGATGCGCGTTGAAACGCTTTCCGGTGAGGTTCAAATCGATGTCCGGCAAGATAAAATCAAAGTCAAGATGGTTCAACCGACCGAATATCGGGAGAAAGTAGAAATTTCGGATGTCAACGGGCAAACACTGCATGGGGCTTTTGTGAATACGGGTGTTCCGCATGCGGTTATTTTTGTCGAGGATCTTGAAACCATAGCGGTGGAAACCCTCGGCCGGATCATTCGGCACCATGACATTTACGCCCCTAGGGGCGTAAATGTTGACTTCGTCCAATGGAATGGAAAAAATGAGTTATCGATTCGGACCTATGAGCGGGGCGTGGAGAAAGAAACGCTTGCCTGCGGCACGGGCGCTGTTGCCGCTGCGGTGGTTGCCCATTTAACGGACCGCGTGGAAGTGCCGGTTCACGTCAAGACACGGAGCGGGGAAACGCTCAACGTTTATTTTGAGCGTGCGAACAACCAAGTGAAAAATGTTTTTCTGGAAGGCGGAGCAAGGTTTGTTTTTGAGGGACGTTTGAGCAACTCGGGAGATTAACATGACATTAACACGGAAAAATTTAAAAGGTTCGATGGTCGCATTAGCCACTCCCTTTCGACAGGGCAAGATTGATGAGCGGGGACTCAAACGTTTGATCGATTTCCATCTTGAGAATGAGACGGACGTCATTGTTCCTTGCGGTACCACCGGTGAAGCCGCTACGATGTCGCATGAGGAACACAAGGGCGTCATGTCTTTTGTGGTGGATTATGTCAAGGGCCGCGTTCCCGTGATTTGCGGTGCCGGTTCTAATTCAACGGAGGAAGCTGTTTCATTGATCGCACATGCCAAGAAGGCCGGAGCCGACGGCGTTTTAGTCGTCACTCCTTATTACAACAAGCCGACTCAGGAAGGTTTATTCAGACATTATGAATTCTTGGCGAAAAAGGTCGATATACCTATTATCGTTTACAACGTTCCGGGCCGAACGGGTGTTTCCATTGCGCCGGAGACCGTCGAACGGCTTTCTAAGATTCCCAACATCATCGGTATTAAAGAAGCAAGCGGAAGCCTGGATCAGGCAAGCCGCATCCTTTCGCTTTGCGATCTGGCGGTGATATCAGGGGAGGATAGTTTGACATTGCCGCTTCTTTCCGTCGGCGCAAAAGGCGTGATTTCAGTGGTGGCCAATGTGGCGCCTAAGAAAGAACATGAGATGGTACAAGCTTATCTCGCCGGGGATGTGGAGAAAGCCAAAAAACTTCATTTCGAGCTCTTTGATCTCGCCAAGATTTTGTTTGTAGAAACGAATCCGATTCCCGTCAAAACCGCATTGGCGCTCATGGGTTTGGCGAGCGGGGAGTTGAGACTTCCGTTGTGTGAAATGAAATCTGAAAACCGAAAAGAACTCATGCGGGTTCTGAAACAATGCCGGTTGATTAAGAATGCTTAATAAGACCGTCATTGCGAGGCCGTTGTGATGTCAAAACAAACCATAAAAATTATCGTAGCAGGTGCGGCGGGCCGCATGGGGCGGACGATTTTAAGTCTCGCTCACCGCGATCCTTCCGTTCAAATCGGCGGAGCATTCGAACGAGCCGACAGTCCTCAAGTGGGCCGTGATGTCGGTGAGTTAATCGGTGTCCCGCCGCTTAATGTGCCGGTTCACCCCGATCTTCGGGAGTGTGTGGATAGCGGTAAAGTGATTATTGATTTTACGCAGCCCGGGGCAGTGCCGCACCACTTGGAAGTTGCCCTAGAGGCCAAACGTGCGATGGTGATCGGAACCACGGGTCTCGAGAAAGCGTTCCTTGCCAAGCTCCGCGCTTTTTATTCAAAATCCATTCCGATTGTTCAAGCTCCCAACATGAGCTTGGGGGTGAATCTTTTGTTTCATTTAGTAGAACAGGTAGGAGAACTTTTGGGCGAGAATTACGATGCCGAGATTGTAGAGGAGCATCATAAGCATAAAAAAGACGCGCCCAGCGGAACCGCTTTGGAGCTTGCGCGATTAATTGCCAAAGCGCGGAATGTGAACTTTGATCAAAACGTTGTCTATGGCCGGAAAGGGATGACGGGCGAACGCAAGCGCGGATCGATCGGAATTCATGCGGTCCGCGGAGGCGATACGGTCGGTAATCACCAGGTGGCTTTCATTTCAGAAGGCGAACGGATCGAATTGGTCCACAAAGCGTCCTCTCGCGAGGCCTTTGCCTACGGGGCATTGCTCGCAGCGAATTTTGTTGCCAAAAAGAGGTCTGGTTTCTACAATATGCAGCAGGTGCTTGGTTTATAAACACAACCGTCATCCTGAGCGAATGC
>JACQQT010000013.1 GCA_016206815.1 Candidatus Omnitrophota bacterium
CACGTAACCGACAGCAAGCGCAGCGGCACTTTCAAAAACACGGTCGCAAATGGCATCTAAATACGAACCGAACTTCGTCACTTTGTTGGTGATGCGCGCCGCGGCACCGTCCACCGCATCAAACAAACCCCAAACAATCATGAGAAAACCAAATGCGACCGCATTTTTCGTCCAAATAAAAAATAGACAGGTCAATAAACTGAGCGCAAGGCCCAACAAGGTAATCCCGTTCGGTGAAAACCCAACGCGAACAAAAAGCCGGGCAACTGCTTCGGACGCTCTTCGGAAATAAGCTTTATAGGGGGTCAACATTATAAAATCCGTGTCATCCTGAGCCCGCAGGGCGAAGGATGACGTGGGGTGATTAAAACAAGGTATAGATAAAAGGCGCGACGGCGCTTTTTTCCGTCACCACAATTAACAAACCTAAAAGCATCAGAACGATCAACATCGGTGCCAGCCACCATTTTTTGCGTACCTTCAGAAAACTCCAAAATTCTTTCAAGATAGCCAGTTTTCCCATATCTCCTCAAAATAATCGTTCGTACTGCTCTCGAGCACTGGGTCCGGTTCTCTTCTTCCAATAACTGGGCGCTCGGCGTTCTATTTTCTGATCCAGTAAATCTTTTCTAAACACCCGCATCATCAAACCCACAGGCGACAAAATAAAGTAATAAAAAATGCCCAGGATCAGGCGCAACAAAACCCAGGAAATCCCCTCTGCCGCCAGCATCCACGCACGATAAAGATACTTCAGGGGGGCGCCTGCCGCCAATGCGAGTGCCCATATGATAACACCCAGCGGCCACTCAATCCAGTATTGTTGATGGCCGCGGAATAATGCAATCGCGCCTAACACAAATAAAATTCCTGCAAGAATGAACCCGAACTTGCGGACGGTTTTTGGTTCCGCCTCAATCTGATTCCATTTGCTTTTAATCCAATTCAAAGTAAATCTCCTGCCTCCTTAGAACCGCCTTTTGTTTTTGCTTATCCAAAATAAAATTTCCGACAATAAGGTAATCCATTTCGGTATTCATGAAACATCGAAAGGCATCCTCCGGCGTACAGACAATCGGCTCACCGCGCACATTAAAGGACGTATTGATCACGACGGGGCAACCTGTTCTTTTGAAAAACTGTTGAATGAGATTGTGGTAAACCGGATTTCTTTTTGGATCAATGGTTTGAAGTCTGGCTGAATAGTCCACATGGGTGACCGCCGGAATCTTAGAACGAGACGCTTTTAATTTTTCCAAGCCTCTCAGATTGCCATTCACAGATTCGATGCGATGCTGCTTTCGCACATCCGCAACGAGCAGCATATAAGGACTCGGCTCGCTGAGCTCAAACCACTCGGACGCTTTCTCCTCCAAAACGGAAGGCGCAAACGGCCGAAACGACTCACGAAATTTGATTTTGAGGTTCATCCGGGACTGCATCTCGGAATTTCTGGCATCCCCGATGATGCTCCTTCCGCCGAGCGCGCGAGGGCCGAATTCCATGCGGCCCTGAAACCATCCGATCACATTTCCTTTTTCAATCAACTCGGCCGTTTTTTCGATTACATATTGAGGATCAAATTTTTCATAAACGGCGCCCTGCTGTTTCAAAATACTCTCAACTTCGGAATCGGAAAATACGGGGCCCAAAAATGATCCGGCTTGTTTGTCTTCGGCCTCGACCTGCCTGGGTTGATCCAGATAATGATGCCAAACGAGCAGCGCCGCTCCGAGTGCTCCGCCGGCGTCCCCTGCCGCCGGTTGAATCCAAATATGCTTGAACGGCCCTTCCTTTAAAATCCTCCCGTTGGCCACACAGTTCAAAGCAACTCCGCCGCTGAGACACAAATTCTCTTCTCCGGTCACTTGATGAACATAGCGTGCCATTCGGAGCATCACTTCCTCGGTGGCTGCTTGAACGGAACGGGCTAAATCCATGTCCCGCTCACGAATCTGGGTTTCCGGCTTTCGGGGAGGCCCGCCAAATAACCGATGAAACCGGTCATTGGTCATGGTGAGGCCGGAACAATAATTAAAATATTTCATATTCAATTTAAACGAACCGTCTTCTTTCAAATCCATCAACTCCTTTAAAATTAAGTCCGCATACTTGGGCTCCCCGTATGGGGCCAGTCCCATCACCTTGTATTCGGCTGAATTCACGCGAAAACCGGTGTAATAGGTAAAAGCAGAATAAAGAAGACCGAGCGAATGAGGAAAGCGGATTTCCGAATTCAGTTCAAACCGATGTCCCTCGCCCTTTCCGAAACTGGCGGTCGTCCACTCCCCAACGCCGTCTGCCGTTAAAATGGCAGCCCGTTCAAAAGGGGACGGGAAAAACGCGGAGGAGGCGTGCGATTCGTGGTGTTCCGGAAAAATCATCTTCCCTTCATAATTGAGCTCTTTTCGAATGAGGTCCGGAATCCACAGACGATGTTTCATCCAAAGCGGCATTGCCCGCAAGAATGAACCAAAGCCCCGAGGGGCGTAAGCCAGGTAGGTTTCGAGAATTCGTTCGAACTTGAGGAATGGTTTTTCATAAAAGGCAACAAAATCAATATCACCGACGGTGAGATGGCCCTGCTTGAGGCAAAAATCGACCGCGTGTTTCGGAAATTCGAAATCGTGCTTCTTCCGTGTAAAACGCTCTTCCTGGGCTGCGGCTACAATTTTGCCGTCCTGCACCAGACAAGCTGCCGAATCATGGTAAAAACAAGAAATTCCGAGAATGTTGGTCATGAGCGGTGGTTACGTTAACCGATTTTATTTTGAAAATCAACCTCATTTCTCTCCTGCGCAATGCCCGTCATCGGGACAAAACGAACCGGGATGATTTCTTCTTTTTTCAGACCTTCTTTTGTTTTTTGGATGACATAAAGAACCTGATTCGGAAACTCTCCAATCGGAGCAACGATCCGCCCGCCTACTTTAAGTTGATCAACCAGAGGAGTCGGTATCTCGTCCGGAGCGGCGGTTAACATGATCCCGTCAAACGGCGCTTCCTCAGGCCATCCTAAATATCCATCGCCGGTTTTCACATGAACATTCGTATGCCCCAGTTCCGCGAGGCGCTTCTCGGCACTCGCCGCCAACGACGGCAGAATCTCGATGGTATACACTTCTTTCGCAATTTCCGCTAAAACCGCCGCTTGATAGCCGGATCCTGTGCCTATCTCCAACACACGATCTTCCGAATCAACCGCGAGAAGTTCGGTCATCAGCGCTACGATATACGGTTGCGAAATGGTTTGATTTTCGCCGATCGGCAGCGGCCCATCTTCATAAGCAAGGGGGCGTAAAAAAACCGGAACAAACTGATGCCGCTCAACGCGATTCATCGCACTGAGAACATCTCGATCTTTGATGCCGCGCGCTTCGACTTGTTCCTGGACCATTCGCTGACGAGGCAACTCCAACTCAGCATAGCCAGGGACGGGAACGAAGAACAAAACTGCGAGGAGACTTGCTGAAATCGAACGAGATAACATCAAGAAAATATGGTCTTTCTTTGCTCCATGTTATTCTGAACACAAGAAGGGTTAACTCAGTCGAAGATAAACCAGGAAGGATTGAACCACTTCTCCCATTTGTCGATGAAACTGCTCATAAACGATATAATGATGAATGGCGACCGCGATCACAAAAAGCCACCCCCACAACCGCTTCCGCTCAAAAACAATCCCGATCAGACCGCCTATCACCGCGAAATAAAAAAGCACCAAACCGCCTTCAACCAAGGGAAACGGCTGCGTGGAAAAAATAACAGCGGCAAGCGTAAGGGGAACCGTCGTCAAAAAAGAAACCGCCTCGGGAATCAAACCGCTTGAGGGGAAAAAAGGCTGCGCCAAAATAATCAGAAGTGCCAGCAAGATTCCATCGAAAGCGCCTTTTCTAGCTTTATCGCCCATCCCCAGCTCCTTGATTCGACCGTGAAAATCTTTTTCTAGACATCGGCTGGAAAGCAACGATCTTTAAAACTTCCCATCAGAAACTATCCTTTAGCCAGGAGCGTTTTAAGCTCTTTCATGAAGTGTGAAATATCCTTGAACTGGCGGTAAACGGAGGCAAAACGAACATAAGCAACCTGATCAATTCGAGCCAGATGCTCCATGACAAATTCACCGACCGCCGTACTGGGAACTTCCTTTTCGTACTTCTCTTCCAGCATTTTCTCAAGCTCCACGACAATCGCATCCTGCGCTTCGGCCGGAACGGGCCTCTTCTCGCAAGCCCTGTGAATTCCGGCGATCACTTTTTTGCGGTCGTAGATTTCGCGCCGCTGATCTTTTTTAATCACAAAAAGAGGAACTTCTTCCACCCGTTCATAGGTGGTGTACCGGCGGTTGCATTTCGTGCATTCCCGCCTGCGCCGAATCACGGCACCGTCGTTTGAAGCTCTTGAATCTACCACTTTATCGTCTTCTGATCGACAATAGGGGCACTTCATCCCGCCACCTCCAAAAGTTCCGGATACAACGGAAAACGCTTGGTTAAAGCGCTTACTTCCTGACAGACCGCGCTCAAATTTTTTTCATCTTCAGGCGCTTTGAGAGTTTGATTGATGCAACGCGCGATTTCCGTCATTTCAGGTTCTTTCATCCCGCGCGTCGTCACGGCCGGCGTTCCAAGCCTGACGCCTGAAGCATTGAATGCTGACTCCTGATCAAAAGGAATCATATTTTTATTGACCGTAATCTTAACGCGATCCAAATAATTTTGGACGGCCTTGCCCGTAAAACCTTTTACTTTCACATCCACCAGCATCAAATGATTGTCGGTTCCACCCGAAACGATCCGAAGACCAAACGTTGCCATTTCTTCAGCCAATTTTTTTGCATTTTTCACAATCTGCTTCGAATACGCTTTAAATTCATCCGTCATGGCTTCATGAAGCGCAACCGCCTTGGCGGCTATCACGTGCATGAGCGGGCCGCCTTGACAACCCGGAAAAACAGCTGAATCAATTGCTTTGGCATACTGTGCTTTCGACAAAATAATGCCCGCCCGCGGACCGCGGAGCGTTTTGTGTGTCGTGGTGGTCACCACGTCTGCATAAGGAACCGGTGAGGGATGGACGCCTGCGGCCACCAACCCGGCGAAATGAGCCATGTCGACCACCAACAGCGCTTTAACTTGATCCGCAATTTCGCGGCCTCTTTTAAAATCAATCACGCGCGGATAAGCGGAAGCTCCCAATAAAATCATTTTCGGTTTGTGCGCGAGCGCCAAACGCTCCAGTTCATCATAATCAATCCGTTCGTCTTTTTGACTCACACCATAGGGAATAATGCTGAAATATTTGCCCGAAAAATTCATCGGATGGCCGTGGGTGAGATGGCCTCCGTGTGCTAAATTCATGGCCAGGATTTTGTCGCCGACATTCAACAGCGCCATGAACACAGCAATATTGGCATTGGTGCCGGAATGCGGTTGAACGTTCGCGTGCTCGGCGCCGAACAACTTTTTCGCCCGATCGATGGCAAGCTGCTCAACCACATCGACGTTCTCGCAACCCCCGTACCAGCGCTTCTTGGGATAACCTTCCGCGTATTTATTGGTCAGCGCGGTGCCGGCTGCTTCCAACACCGCAAGCGAGGTAAAGTTTTCGCTCGCAATCAATTCAATATTCTCGTTCTGTCGCCTTAATTCCGCTTGAACGGCGCGGTAGATTTCAGGATCAGTTTCCTTTAAGTAGTTCTTTTCCGCTTTCATCTTCATCACGACTGACGCTCCTCGATCGATTTGATTTTTTCAATTCTCCGTTGATGGCGGCCTCCTTCAAAATCGGTAGCCATCCATTTTAACACAATATGTTTTGCAAGTTCCGGCGTCACAAATCCGGCCGGCAACGCCAGAATATTGGCATCCGTATGTTTCCGGGCCAGTTCGGCCTGCTCCACCGTTTGAACCAAAGCCGCCCGAATTCCCTTTACTTTATTGGCGCTGACGGAAACACCGATGCCGGAGTGGCAGACCACAATTCCCTGCTCCGCTTTTCCTTCCGCCACCGCTTGAGCTGCTTTTAAAGCATAATCGGGGTAATCCACCGATTGATCCGAATCCGTCCCGAAATCCTCCACCCGGCAGCCTTGCGCTTTTAGGATCTGAATGATTTCTTTTTTTAATTGAACCCCGCGATGGTCGCAGGCAACGGCAAATGTTCTTTTCATGACACGATCTCATCCCAAAGACTCAAGATTTTTTCTTTAATGGTCCGGTAACTGCGTTCGTAAAATTCGATCGACATTCCGATCGGATCCTGAACGCCTAAGACGCGAATTTTGTCTTTCGCCGGAAGGCAGAGCTCCGAAATAAATTTCTGGTGTTCTTCCGACATAACCAAAATGAGATCAGCAGTCAACGCATCTTCCCGCCGGCACAAGCGCGTCTTAAAATCCTCGAATTCAATCTCGTCATTTTTGAGCGTCAAAACAGATTCGACTGCAGCGCTTCCGCCGTCCCGCGCACAAATCCCGCAGGAGCTGACCTCAATCTGATCTTCCAATCCCTTTTTGGCAAGCTCTGTTCTGAGCCAACCTTCCGCCATCGGAGACCGGCACGTATTGCCGGTGCACACAATCAGAATTTTCTTCCTGGGATATTTGCCCAATGTAATCTTGTGAATGGCTTCGTCCATGCGCTTTGCATAAACGCCGCGCCTTAAAATTTGCGGAGGCGAGAGCACCGTATCCACCACCGTGGAATCTTCTCCCCACTCGCACGGCCCTCCGTCGATGACCACGTCAATTTCATTCGGAAAAATCCGCAACACTTCTTCTGCTGTTTTGGGCGAGGGTTCACCCGAAATATTGGCGCTGGTGGCAACCACCAGTTCACTGCACTGATTGATCATTTTTGAAGCGATTTCATGTTTGGGAAAGCGAATTCCTATTTTCTCGTCTTTCCGGTTGAGCGCAATGAAGGTGACGGGACCCGGCCAAAATTGCTTCGTTAGGAATCGAAACGCCCGGCTTTGAATCACATCGAGCCTCTCTAACGCACCCAAACTTCCGATATGATAAGTAAACGGCTTATCCTCCGGCCTTTGCTTTAATTCGTGCAGACGCGTCACAGCGGCCGGCTGCGTCACGCAAGCAGCTAACCCATAGACGGTCTCGGTCGGAAATGCTACCACGTGACCTCTGAGAAGCTGGCCTGCAACCTCTCGTAATCGATTAGGATCGGGCCGCCTTGGATCTAACTTGACGATGGTGGTTTTCATCATGAAAGCGAAAACTGTTACGAACGCGCTCTCCTTTTCAAACGGTTGTTTTTTTCTATCACCGATTTGGTTAATTTTTGTTTGTGTTTCAACAATTTAGCCTGCAGCGGTTTGGAATGAACGCCTAAAATTTGAGCCGCTAAAACACCTGCGTTCACCGCTCCTGCTTTTCCGATGGCCACGGTTGCCACCGGAATACCGCTCGGCATCTGAACGGTTGCCAATAGCGCATCCAGACCGCTTAAAGGGGTTGAATTAATCGGAACGCCGATGACGGGAACCGTCGTATGAGCCGCTACCACACCCGCTAAATGAGCGGCGCCGCCTGCGCCGGCAATCACGACCTGAATTCCGCGTTTTTTGATCCCCGTGCAAAACCGTCTGAGGCGATCGGGGCTTCGATGCGCAGAAAGTACCTGAATGTCATGGGAAATACCAAAATTCGTTAACACTCCGGCCGATTCCATCATGGTTTCTAAATCACTGTCGCTTCCCATAATAATTGCTACTTGTGGTTTCGCCATCGTTACCTCACCTCTGTTTTTTCTAAAACCCGTTTCCCGATATCCCGGCGGAAAAATGCGCCTTCAAATGAAATCTTTTCAACACATCCATAAGCCAAATCACGGGCTTCTTTCAACGTTTTCCCAAGCGCGGAAACATTCAAAACACGACCCCCGCTGGTCGTCACTTCACCGGAAGCATTTCGGACGGTTCCCGCATGAAAGACAGCGGCATCGTCTGAATGAATCTGATCCAGCCCTTCTATTTTAAACCCGCTTTGATACGTTCCCGGATAACCCTTGGAAGCCATGACCACGGTCAAACATGGGCGCGGATCCCACTCGAGTTTTTGAGTTTTCAACTCTCCGCTTGCAATTTCAAGCATCACGGGAACAAGATCGGTTTTAAGCCGAGGCAAAACGGCCTGGGCTTCCGGATCGCCGAACCGGACGTTGTATTCCAAAACCTGCGGCCCGGTTTTGGTCATCATCAAGCCCACATAAAGAAGCCCGCGGTAGGGCGTCCCGCGCTCTTTTAATTCCTGGATCACGGGACGGGCTGTTTTCTGAATAATCTCTTCAAGCTCCTGCTCCGACACCAACGGACACGGTGAATAAGCTCCCATGCCACCCGTATTCGGACCTTGATCCCCGTCAAATGCGCGCTTATGGTCTTGCGAGCTCGCCAGCGGAAGAATTTTCTCCCCGTCCGTCAACAAAAGAATCGAAAGTTCGTCTCCCGAAAAGAACTCTTCGATGACCACAAGACTGCCGGCATCACCAAACATCCGATTTCGAATCATTTGATTGACCACCTGGATTCCCTCTTCACAGGAATGGGCAATCAAAACACCCTTTCCGCCTGCCAAACCGTCGGCTTTAATCACAAAGGGGGGTTCGCGATCGATAATGAACCGTTTCGCGTCATTGACATTATCAAAAACTTTGAAAGCAGCGGTCGGAATTCCCGCAACGGACATGAGCCGCTTCGAAAACACTTTGCTGCCTTCCAGTCTCGCAGCTTCCCGCGTCGGACCGAAAATTTTAAGTCCCGCCTCCTCAAAAGAATTGACAATGCCTTTCACAAGCGGCTGCTCAGGCCCTACGATCGTTAAATCAATCTTCTGGTCAAACGCAAATTGGCGCAACTCATCCATTTGATCGACGCTGATGCTCACGCACTCGGCACACTGTTCAATCCCGGCATTTCCGGGAGCAGCATAAATTTTATTGACCAACGGGCTTTGCGCCACTTTCCACGCCAGCGCGTGTTC
>JACQQT010000014.1 GCA_016206815.1 Candidatus Omnitrophota bacterium
ATCGACCCATATAGATATCGACTTCTTTGGAGGGAAAGCTTAGGATTAAGTCAGAAATTACTCCTTAAAAACACCTTATTTTTGGCAAGCTGTTCTTTTTTCTTCTTTGGGAGTGCTTTGACCGCGCACTCGCGAACTAAAGCCCGGGTCCGATTGCCGCAGGGTTCCTGGTAGATTATGCGAACCGGCCGGCGGGTGCGGGTATAACGGGAGGCCTTTCCGTCATTGTGCATTTTTAAACGCCTTTGGAGATCTTTGGTCACGCCCGTGTAAAGCGAACCGTCGCAGCATTCCAACATATAGAGAAACCAATTTTCTTTTTTCTTGGGGCGGCCGCGTTTTGCGGTACGTTCCTTTTCTTCCATCAAACGCAGCATTCTTTTATAGACGGCTTCCATTTTCAAATGAGAAAACTGTTGAACTTGATTGAATTGATGATGATACTATCTCGATTCGATGTCATCATGGATGTGAATCGTAAAAGGGGCGGCCGGTCATGTTGAAATGGACAAATCTGTTACTGGGTGGCGCATTGGGTACGGCAGCCCGTTATTTGCTTTCCGGAGTCGTTTATCAATTCCTTGGAACTCGCTTTCCTTACGGAACCCTGATCGTCAATCTGATTGGCTGTTTCATTATCGGTACTTTAGTGGCTTTAACTGAAGAAAAATTCCTGCTGGGGCCAAACGCACGCATTCTTCTCATGGTAGGATTCTGCGGAGCGTTTACCACCTTTTCGACCTTCATCCTTGAAACGGCAAACCTGATCAAAGACGGAGAAACATTTCGCGCGCTTGTGAATGTATTGGTCAGCGTCGTCATCGGATTTGTGTGTTTGAAAATCGGAATTCTTTTAGGAAAAAGCTTTTAATGGGGGAAACTCATGAAAATTCCGGCTGAAGGAAAACTCTTAAGAATTTTTATCGGTGAAGCTGACAAATGGCAGGGCCAACCGCTTTATGAAGCCATCGTTCACCTTGCCAAAAAAGAAGGCATGGCGGGCGCAACGGCGCTTAAAGGATTTATGGGTTTTGGATGCAAATCCCATATGCACACCGCCAAACTCCTGCGGCTTTCCGAAGATCTTCCGATTGTGATTGAAATCGTAGACAGCGAGGAGAAAATCAACCGTTTTCTTCCCTCACTCGATTCGATGGTCAAAGAAGGACTGATCACGCTCGAAAAAGCAAACGTGATTATGTACCGTGCGTAACTATTACAGCATTTCATAAATTTCTGACCAAGTTTGAGATTGCTTCGTCGGCCTGAAGGCCTCCTCGCAATGACGTCATTGCGAGCGACCCTAAAGGGCGGCGAAAAGCCCGAGCGAAGCAATCTCAGGAATTCAAAACTGGTTAAAGACTTATGAAACGTTGGACTATTCCAAAACGCTTACCTTTTTCATCACGATTTTTTCTTGGGGACGGTCACCTGCGTCTCGCGGAGCCTGCGCGATGGCGTGAACCACCTCAAGCCCCTGTGTCACCTGACCAAATACCGAATGCCGGCCATCCAGCCAGGGCGTGGGCACTTCCGTGATGAAAAATTGACTGCCGTTTGTGTGGGGGCCTGAATTGGCCATCGACAGCACGCCCGGCTGGTCATGTTTGAGCTTCGGGGAAAACTCATCCTCAAATTGATATCCCGGACCCCCTCTTCCCGTTCCGTCCGGATCTCCGGTTTGAATCATAAAACCCGGAATTACCCGATGGAAAATGATGCCGTCATAAAACCCTTTCTTCGCCAAGGTCACAAAGTTTTCGACCGTCTTCGGCGCTTCACCGGCATATAGATCCGCATCAATATTGCCCTTCGTCGTTTCAATTTTAATCTTCACGATGTCCCCGCTTTCTTGTGATGGTTGATGAAGTGCCGTTTTGTGCGAATCGATCGCGTGTTCAGATGCACGCGTTCCCGCACATCCGCCCGCGGTCAAACTGATGAGAATCAAAAATAAATAGTTCATGTGAACCTCCGGTTATTGTTTCACTCGGTTGGCCGGAACCAAAAGAGAAATGGCGATGGAAACCAGCAGAAGGCATGCCACAACCCCCAAGGCAACTCCGGTTGGAATATGAACAAAATCGGAAATGAGCATCTTCAGACCGATAAAAGCGAGCAGTGCGGCAAGCCCGTAATGGAGATATCGGAATTTGGCAATGATCCCGGCCAACGCAAAATAAAGCGCCCGCAAGCCCAAAATGGCAAAGATGTTTGAGGTATACACAATAAACGGATCTAAAGTCACGCCAAAAACGGCGGGAATCGAATCCACCGCAAATACCACGTCGGTGGTTTCGATCACCAACAAGACCACCATCAAAGGCGTTGCGAAATATTGAGCGCCTCGCTTCACGAAAAAACGGTCACCTTCGTAAGATTCGGTCAGCGGAAAGAATTTTTGGAACAGTTTCAGAACGGGATTTTTCTCGGGATGAATTTCTTTGTCTTTTTTGCGCATCATTTTAAAAGCGGTGTAAATCAAAAAAGCACCGAAGAAATAAAGAATCCACTCAAACTGACGAATCAAAGCAACGCCGGCCACAATGAAAACGCCGCGCAGGATCAAAGCGCCCAAAATGCCCCAGAAAAGGACTTTGTGCTGGTGCCCGGGCGAAACGCCGAAATAAGAAAAAATCAGGAGGAACACAAAGATATTGTCCATGCTCAACGATTTTTCCAGCAGGTAGGCGGTCAAGAATTCCGCCGCAATTTGGGAACCCTTCCACCAATAAATCCCGAGATTGAACAACAGGGCCAAAACAATCCAAAACCCCGTCCACAGCAGCGACTCCCGGACGCTGATGACGCGGCCCTTGCGCTGGAAAACACCCAAATCAAAAGCAAGCATGGCTAAGACGAAAAGAATAAACCCGCACCACGCCATCCATTCATTTGTCATCGGTTTATTTTTTCTCCGTCTCTAAATTTTTCTGAACATCGGATGGCAAGACCCGGGATTTCGAAATTTGAATATAATCATCCGGCCGATGATCAGATTTCGCAGCCAGATAAGGACTCCCGGCACCTCCCAGAGCAACCGCACTGCCTGCGGCAAGAAAGGCTCCTCCCCCAGAAGCTGCTCCTCCTGCGGAAGCGGGAATCGCAGCAATTGCAAGCGCTCCTCCCACGGTTCCTAAAGTCGCCAGAGATGCGGCAAACAGATACACTCTCTTCGCATCGCTATAAGGCCCGTCGTAAGGAATTTCACCGGATTTTACGTTTGGATCGAGCATTCGGTAATCCGGCCGTTTCATTTTGGTACGAAGTTTCAGAAAAGGATCCGCTTGGGCTTCGCCCAAAGCAACGATGCTCACATAAGGTCTTCCTGTTTTCGGGTGTTCGCGTACCAGCACTTGCGCGGAAGTCTCTTCAAGAACTTCTGAGGCGAACACCGGAAACACAAAACAAGCAAACACCGAAACAACGATGGCCCACTCACCCGCTGACTTCATTCGGACGCCCTTTCTTTCTCCCACGTTCCGGTACGCATCGAATCCTGAAGGTATTGTATGATGGCTGAGACATTATTCTCAAGCGCTGCGTTCAGGTTAACTTGCGGCCCGCCCTTTTTAGAGAATACTTTTTCGGCACCGCTGGTTCCGGTCGCTTCAAATCGTCCCAGCCTCCTGAGGTTCGAGTCGAACACCACGGTTTCGGTCACCATGCTTACCGCATGAGCTTTCCAAGTGACGCGATTCCTGAAATCCTTGATCTCCACGGAAACCAAATAAGGGATTGCGTATTGTTTCAAGATTGCTTCCGTGGGAGCGGTTTCCAAAAAAATAAATTCATCAAATGCCTGCTGGAATCCTTCTACCAACATAGGCCCAAAGGCTTCTCCCACATGATAGGTTTGAGGATCCGCAGTCCGTCCGCCGCGGTCCTGAGAGGTGTACGCCAACAAATCCTCGGGAAGATAAAGTGCGACCCGTTCATGAACCGGCGGAACGGCCTTTGAAAAATTTTCGGACAACATACCGGGTGCGTGAATATCCCACCCAAAAATGGCAGCACAACCAGCTTGAAACAGAACAAAGCCGACACTGAAAACGCCTATCTGATGGACGAAAGGTTTACTGGGTTGCCATGTCATGGTGTAAATAATTTTTAAGCGAAGGCAGGTACATTTTTTGGATATATTCGGCCAGCATCCGGTCCGTGCCAAACCGACCGGTAATCGTTTGGATGGCCTGTTTCATCATCCCCACCCAACGGGATGAAAAAATCCGTTGCTTGTTTCGTCCTTCAAAATAAAGCGGCAAAATCGTTCCCTCAAGCAATTGAAAAAGTTCATTTCGATCTTCGGCAGCCGAATGCGCTTCTCCTTTTCCGAAAAGCCACCCGTTCCTGCCGTGCTGAATTCCTTCCGGCACCCAGCCGTCCGGAATAGACACATTTAACACACCGTTCATGCCTGCTTTCATCCCGCTGGTACCGCTCGCCTCCTGCGGGCGAATGGGATTGTTCAGCCAAACGTCAACGCCTGCCACCAAATATCGCGCCAAATCGATATCATAATCTTGAACGAAGACAATTTGAGAACGAAAACCGCGTTCCTCGGACCGTTTGGTCAGCCGCGCCGAGACTTCCACGATCTGCCTGATCCGTTTGATGCCCGGAAAGTTATTGGGATGAGGTTTGCCCGCATATAAAATATGAACCGGCTTTCCGTATCGCTTATAAGTAGACTCCAAAAGCTGAAATAACCGTTCCTCATCTTCCAAAAGCAGCGTGACGCGTTTGTAATCGGCAAACCGGCGTGCGAATCCGATCATGAAGGAATCTAGATCCAGCAAATCGTGCGTCCGATCGTAAATCACCTGACTATCACACTTCTCGGAGAGGAGCTGGTCCGCGAAACGTTCTCTTACTTTTTCGATGAGTTTTGCTTTGAACTCCAAGTGAAGATCCCATATTTTACCGTCTTCAATTTCAGAAACTTTTTCCAAACCGCCGCGCCCCGCGATCAATTGACGAAGGATCGGCTTCTGCCAATACGGAATGTGAACCGCGTTGGTAATGGAACCGATCGGAACATTGCCTGAATCTTGAATGCCCCAGGCATACCCCCACATCTTTCGGCATACTTCGCCGTGTGTCTTGCTGACGCCGTTGCGAAAGGCGCCCGAAAGAAGCAAAGATAATTTGGTCATATCAAACATATCTTCTTTGTTCCGTGCGCTGTCAAAAATGGCTTCGCGCTCCTCGCGAGCTAAAAAGCGGTCCAAATAAGGTTCTAAATGCGCCCTGACAAGCCCTTCCTCAAACCGCTCGTTGCCCTCCGGAACGGGTGTGTGGGTGGTAAACCCGATCACGCCGGCGCTTTTGGCCTGCGCTTCCTGAAACGAAATCGAGCAGCGTTCCATCATGCATCGAATGACTTCGATGGCGGCAAACGCCACATGTCCTTCGTTTAAATGATAAGCAACGGGCTCATATCCCGCAGCTTTCAATGCTTGTATTCCGCCGAGCCCGAGCAAAATTTCCTGCTCAAGCCGCCTTCTGCGCTCCTGCTCGTGCTGTTTCTGCGAAGCATAAAGCCGCCGCGTAACGTGGCGGTCGTGAACGTGATTTTCCGGCAGGTTCGTATCCAGCAGCAGCAAATCGTTTCGTCCCATCCGGGCCCGCCAAACGCGCGCTTTGACCTCGCGATTCGCAACCGGAACGGCTAAAATCAAATCTTCGTTCGTCCCGTTTTGTTTGATGACCTCAAGCGGAAGAAAATCGCGGACCGACTTCCTGGACATAACCACCGGATCGTAAATCACCTTCATGGTTCCCTCCGAAGTCACCTCCTGCTCATAATAACCGTGCAAATAAAACAAGCCGACGCCTACCATCTTCAGTCCTAAATCACTGGCGCCGCGAAGATGATCCCCCGATAAAATTCCAAGACCTCCCGAATAAATTCTTAAAATATCAATCCCGTATTCCATGGAAAAATAGGCGATCGTTCGATTGGCAAGTTCGGGATACTCGCGGGAAACAAAAGTTTCGGCGGGTCGCATGTAGTCTTTGAAAGATTTCTCGACCCGTTGAAACAGCTCGAGAAATCCGGTATCCGTCAAAAGTTCGGCAATCCGGCGCCGATAAAGAAGCGGATTTTCGTCCTGGATTTTTAAAAATCGGTAAAGGTTTCTGCGGAAAAGTCCCCAAATGTAAGGACTCACGCTTCGAAACAACAGATGCACGTCCGCGTTCCACTCAAACCAAAGATTCGAAACGATCTTTCTTAATGTCCGATCGACGTCAAGCATAGAGGCTCTGCGGCAAAATGAACTTTCGGGAAGCTGATCAGCGGTTGCATCATGCCATCAACAGATAAGCACCCGAATCTGCGTTCTCCGATAGGGGGAGCGCAGATTCGGGTGTTTACCCAAAAACCAAGTGTAAAGCGGATGATCAACTGAGGTGTTTCGCTACCAGTTTGGTCATTTCGAACATGTTGACGGTGCGTTTGCCGTCAAAAACAGACTGGAGCGCTGCGTCCGCATTGATATTGCGCCGGTTGGAGGCGTCCTGAAGATTGTTCTTCTTGATGTACTCCCAAAGCTTCTTGGTCGCTTCGGTGCGCGGAAGCGGCTGCGCTCCCACCACCTTTGCCAGTTGCGGACTCGGTTTCAGCGCCTTCATAAATGCTGGGTTCGGCTTTCTTGCCATTATGATTTCCTCCTTGGCTGATGTTACGTTTCGGGTTGCTTCGATTTTCAACTGCCTGATATTCTTCCGTAAAATTGGATGGGCGATATTATAACAGGACTTACCTGAATGATACAATAGAAACAGAAAAAATTTCCCGGCGATTTTAAAAGTCGACTTCCTCAAAAGGCAGATCCACAATGTTGGGGTGATGATCCGAAATTTGCGTAACTAGAACCGTATTCATCGTTTCAAGCGTTCTTCCGAAATGGGGCGCAAAGCGATACGGCCCGTTTTCGTCTTTCGGATCCCTCAGAAAAGACTTTACAAAAAACCAGTCCAAACGGTACTTTCCGATGATCGGCCCGAGGGGCCGCTTCACCTGAAACGTGGTCTTGTAGCCAACCAAGTCCCGTTGATTGGAATTAGCCAAGATCCCGCCCTTCCCTTCCGCGGATCGCTCGGGATCCCCTCTAAAATCAAACGCATGGCCGTCCTGGAAACGAAACGATTCGATCGCTTCAAACAAGCCTTTCGTAACATTGGGCGCGATCACCGGAATGTGCCGCGCGGTCGGATTTTGAAAATTTTTGGTGACATTCGAAGTCAGCCGCGTGGCATTCACCAGCAATGCCTGTGGTGCCACTTGGGAAACCCCGAGCGAAAACCAGTTGGTCGGATTCTTCACCTGACGTTTTACTTCACGAATGGTGGTCGTCGGGCTGAGATCGGTCGGTGCCGAATTAAAGTCTCCGGCCATGATCACCGGATGATTAATTCTTTTGATATAGCTCAGCACTTCGCGC